>NZ_JBCGFQ010000036.1:0-56330 GCF_040984075.1 Pseudomonas sp. I2 | reverse complement strand
GGCCGAGGGCGCGCAAATCGTCGCGGATTGAAAACGGCGCCTGGTAGGCCGCCGGCCCGGATGCCTCCAGCTCCAGGGCCGGCAGCGTCGCCGTGCGGGCTTCGCCGCTCTCGGCGTCCCACCATTTCAGCTCGATGGCGGGCAAGCGATAGTGCCCCGCCTCGGTCACTACATAGGTCACGGCGTCGTCGCGACGACCGCCGCTGACGCCTCCACGGCCATCGCTCAGCGGGGCGACAACCGGCGTCTGCAGGTAACGCCGCAGCCCCTCGATGTCGGCGAAGGTCGGTGCGGGGATCAGCATGGCCTGGGCGTCCTCGGCCTGCACCTGCACACGTCGGGTGACGCTGTCGCCGACCCGTAGCGGCTGGTGGGCGTACTCCAACTGCTGGGTGAAACGCACCTGCCGGGCCACCAGATGCTGCCCCTGGCCGCCGCCGGCAGGCTGCCGGGCGACGAAGTGCTGGGCCTGGCTGTACACCTTCACGGGGCCACTGCCCTGCCCCGGCCTGACTTCGATGGCCAAGGCCGGGATGTCGAAGGCCTTGGCCTGTTGCGGCGTGATCTGGTAACTCAGGCGCAAGCCGAAGAATGCCTTGCCGTCGATCCTTTCGTTCAGGTGGGCGCCTTCGCTGCTGGGGGCGGACACCACTGCGCCTTCCAGCTTCAGGGGCGGCAGGTTCGGCGCGGCGTCGAACCAGGTGTCCACCAGCAGGTCGACCTGCAAGGTCAGGGTGCCACCGACCAGTACACCCTCGGCCGGCAGCAGTTGGCTGCGCACGCGCACCTCGGGTTCGGCCGCCTGCGCCAGCAGGGGCAGCAGCAACAGCAGCAACAGGCGTTTCATGGCGTGGCCTCCGAGGCCTGCTGGCGAGCGGCATCCTGCAGCAGGAACTTGCGCTTGAGAAATTGCGCGGGCGAGGTGGTCAGGTTGTCCAGCCAGGCCTGGTCGGAACTCGCCTGCCCTGCTGGGCGCTGGACGTCCTTGCCTTTGCCGGAGGTGTTGTCGAACTTCACTTGGTCGGCCTTTTCATCTGGCGGCCCCGCTTCCTGCTGGGCCTCGCGGTCCTTCAGCAAGGCCTGGGCCAGGGCCAGGTTGGCGCTGGCCTCGGGGAATGCCGCCTGGCGCCGCAGGGCTTGCTGGTAGGCGGCGATGGCCAGCTCGAACTTCGAAAGGCGCACATAGGCATTGCCCTGGTAGAAGTACGCGGCCGCCGTGTCCAGTTGCGCGAAGCTGCCCAGGGCTGCGTCGAAATCCGCCGCACGGTAAGCCGCCACGCCCTTCCAGTAAGGGTCGGCAAAGTGCTGCGCCGCCTGCGGGTAATGCTCATGCTCGAATGCCCAGCGCCCTTGTTGGTCGGGGGTGAAGAAGGCATCGGCCAAGGCGCCGGCCTGGACCGGCTGTGGGGCATAGCCGACAGACAGTGCGAGTAGCCAGGCGCCCAGCCAATGCACCCGCCAGCCCCGGCGCAGGCCGAGCAACGCCAGCACCAGCAAGGGCCAGCACAGCCAGTAGCCTGCGTCCTTCCAGTGCAACGGCTGGTCGTCAGCCTGGGCCGCCTGGAAGTGCCGCTGGGCATGCAGCTCGATCCAGTCGAGGTCATCGTCGTCCAGCGTGAGGCTGCCCAAAGGGGCATCGGCGGCATCGGCGAGGCCCTTGAGCCCTTCGGCATCGAAGCGTGCGTGCAACGTTCGGCCGCTGCCATCGGTACGCGGCTGGCCCTTGGCATCCAGCAGGACGTCAACGTCCCGGCTGCCTACCGCCAGCACCAGCACCTGCAGGTCGCTGCCGCGCAGTTGCGTGCCGATGGCTTCGAATTGACCGGCGTCGGCGCCGTCGCTGACCAACACCAGGGTGCCGGGGGAGCCCTCGGCGGCCAGCAGGCCCTTGGCCAGTCGCACCGCGCCGAGCGCGTCCTTCCCGGGGCTGTCGATGAGCGCGGTGGACAATGCCTGGAGGAAGCTGTCGAGCAATGCCGGGTCGTCGGTGGGGGGCAGCACGAGATGGGCACTGCCGGCATAGGCGATCAGCGCCGTACGGCTGCCGCCACGGCGCTGGATGAGGTCGTGCAGCGTGTGGCGGGCCGCGGCCAACCGCGAAGGCGGGACATCGTCGGCGTCCATCGAGGGCGACAGGTCCAGGGCCAGGATCAGCGGTGCCTTGTTGTCCAGGAACGCCGGCGTGTCCTGCTCCCAGGTCGGTCCGGCCATGGCGATGCCCCCCAGTACCAGTATCGCGCCCAGCAGATGAACCGGGCGCAGGCGCTGATTGTCCTCGGGGGTGATGACCAGGTGCTCGACCAGGTGTGGCGCGATGATGCCGTCCAGGCGCCGCAACAGGTCATGCCGGCGCGTCCATAACCAGGGCAAAAGCAGGCCCGCGACGATGGTCGACAGCCACAAGGGGCGAAGGAAATGAAAGGCGCTCAGGTCGATATCCATGTCAGCGCTCCGTGGCTTGCCCTTTGCCTGCACGGCGTGCCGTGGCCAGGGCCGCCATACCATGGCCGAGCAGCAATGCCAGCAGCGCCGCGCCCAATGGCCAGCAGAACAGCTCGCGCCTGGGCTGGTGGCTGAAGGTCTTGACCCGATGGGGCGTGATCCGGTCGAGGGTGGCATAGACCTCCTGCAACGCGGCACGGTCACCGGCATGGAAAAAACGCCCGCCTGTCTGCTGGGCGATGGCCTGGAGGGCTTGCAGGTCGACCTTGGCCTCGCCGCTGGCCTCGGGGTCGCCGATGCCGATGGTGTGCACCACGATGCCGCGCTCCCGAGCCATGCGCGCGGCATGCTCGGGCGTGATCGCGCTACCGGTGTCGTTGCCATCGGTCAGCACGATCAACACCTTTTCTTGTTCCTTGGCCTTGTCCAGCAACTTGATGGTCAGGCCGATGGCGTCGCCCAGGGCGGTGTTCGGCCCGGCCATGCCGATGCCGACTTCGTCGAGCAGGATGCCCAGGCTGGCATGGTCCAGCGTCAGCGGCGCCTGCGGATAGGCCGCGGTGCCGAACACGATCAGGCCGATACGGTCGTCCTTGCGCCGGTCGATGAACGCGCGTACCACCCCTTTGACGGCCTGCAGGCGGTCCACCCGTTGCCCGGAAGGGTCGTCGTAGTCGGTGGTGGCCATGGACTGGGAAATGTCGATCGCCAGCATCAGGTCGCGCACTGGCAGCTCGCGCTCGATGGGTTTTTCCACCAGTACCGGTCGTGCGCAGGCCAGCAGCACCAGGCCCCAGACCAGCAGGTTCAACGGCAGTTGCCAGCGATCGCCCTCGGCACGGGCACTGCCGGGTTCCTGGCCCACGGCCCGGCTCATGGCGGCGAAGAACGGTACCCGCAGGGCGCTGCGTGATTCCCGGTAGGTGCCCAGGTAACGGCGGGCCAGCCAGGGCAACGGCAGCAACAGCAGCAACCAGGGGTAGTCAAGCTGCCACACGGTGCACCTCGATCCAGTGTCGGGAGGTCGCCAGCAAGGCCTGGAGATCCGCCTCGGGCAAAGCCAGTACCCGCTCGGCTGGCGCATAGGCCAGCAGCGCCAGGCGTTCGGCGAACCACTCTGGCAGCGGTGCGCGGCTGTGGCGCTGCAAGAATGCCTGCCAGTCTTGCCCACGCAGCGTGGCCACGGCCTCCGGCGCGGGCATCGACAGGGCCACGCGCTTGAGCAACTGCGGGACCTCGCGCAGTGCCGCCAGGCGTTGCAAGGGATCGTTCGACGTCTGCACCAGCACCTCCAGGCGCGCCAGCGCCTCGCGGCGATAGAGGTTGCGGCGCCAGCGCAGGTAGCGCCAAGTGACCAGCCCTGCGGCGATCGCCAGCAGGACCAGCAACACGGCCAGCCAGCCCCAGGTCTGCGGCCAGTAGCTGACGGGCATTGGCGGCAAGGCCAATTCGCGCAACTGGTCGATGTTCGGCGCGGCCACCTTGGTCATCGTGCCACCGCCGTCAGCCGTCCCAGTTCAGCGCGCAGCTGCTCGAGGCTGTCGCGCCCGGTGCTGAACATCATCAACGGCACCTGGCTGCGCCGCAGCAGCGTGGCGACATCCTTCAGCCGCCCGGCGAGAAAATCGCCCAGCGGCCGGTTGACCTGGCGACGCTCTATCTCCAGCTCGACCTGTACCTGGCCTTGGGTCACGGTCAACCGTCCACGGTCTGGCACCTGCAAGGCAATGGGATCGAACACCTGCAGGGCCAGCACGTCGTTATGAGCGGCCAGTTGGCGCAGCAACTGCAAGGTCTGCTCCGTCACGCCGGCAAAATCGCTGATGATGACGATCAGATGGTCATGCCCTGCGATGCCCAGGCAGTGGCGCAATACCCGGTCGAGCTGGCCCGCTTGCTCGTCGTCGGCCTGCATGGCATGAAGCCTGTGGTTGTGCCGGACGATCGCCGCGCACAGGGCCTCGACCCGGGCCCGGCTGCGCAATGGCCGGATCGACTCGATGTCCTTGTCGCCGAACACCAGGCCCCCGACCCGATCGCCTGCGTGAAGGGCCATCCAGGCACCGATCGCCCCCAGTTCGGCGGCGGTGACCGATTTGAACACACGCTGCGAGCCGAAATACATGCTCATGCGCTGGTCCACCAGCACCAGCGTCGGGCGGTCGCGCTCCTCGGTGTAGCTGCGCACGAACGGCTTGCTGTAGCGCAACGAGGCGCGCCAGTCGAGGTGGCGCAGGTCGTCGCCGGGCGTGTACTGGCGCAGCTCGTCGAAACTCAGCCCACGGCCACGCAAGCGTGCGGCATGGTTGCCGGAGAGCACGCTGGACAACGGCTGGCGCGACAGGAAGCTCAAGCCGCGCACGCGGTGCTCCAGCAGCATCAATTGCTCCAGCGAGGCGTAGACCGCGCCGTCGGCGACAACGGGCATGGCGACCTCCCCTTCAGGCAGGGATTGCAACAGTGTCGAGCAGACGGTCCAGCACCTGGTCGGCGCTGACACCATCGGCCACGGCGTCATACGACAGCAGCAAGCGGTGGCGCAGCACCGGGTGCAGCACCGAGCGCACATCGTCGGGCGTCACATAGTCGCTGCCGGACAACCAGGCGTGGGCCCGGGCGACGCGGTCCAGGCCGATACCGCCGCGCGGGCTGGCGCCGACCTTGATCCAGCGCTGCAGGTCGGCGTCGTAGTCGGCCGGGTGGCGGGTCGCGTTGATCAGGTCGACCAGGTAGCGGTCGATCGCCTCGGATACGTGCACCGAACCGACTTCACGCCGTGCCGCGAAGATCGTCTCCTGCGCCATGGGCGCTGCCGGCTCGCCGCCGACCCCGGCCTGCTGGCGCTGGTCTTCGCTGCGGACCAGACGCAGGACGTGGGCTTCATCCTCGACCTTCGGGTAGTCGATGAGCAGTTTCATCAGGAAGCGGTCCATCTGCGCCTCGGGCAGTGGGTAAGTCCCCTCTTGCTCGATGGGGTTCTGCGTCGCCAGGACCATGAACAGCCCCGGCATCGCGTGGGTCTGCCCGGACACGGTGATCTGCCGCTCTTCCATGGCCTCCAGCAGCGCCGCCTGGACCTTGGCCGGCGCCCGGTTGATCTCGTCGGCCAGGATCACGTTGCCGAACAGCGGGCCTGGCTGGAACCTGAGCTGGTTGCCGGCCTCGGTCTGCTGCAGGATCTCGCCGCCGGTGATGTCCGAGGGCAGCAGGTCGGGGGTGAACTGGATACGGCTCATGCGCGCATCCAGGTGGGTGGCCAGGGCCTTGACCGTACGGGTCTTGGCCAGGCCGGGCAGGCTCTCCAGCAGTACATGACCATTGGCCAGAAGGCCCAGCATGATATGGCCAATGGTCTGCTCCTGGCCGAGGACCTGAAGCCCGACCTGGGCCTGCAGGCCGGCGATCTCATCACGAATGCTCATGCGTCGTTGTCCTTGAGTTGCGTCAATCACCCGGTGAACCGACTTCCCTGCCAGCGACCTGCCGAAACCAACCGGCACACTGCCCATGCCACGGTGCAGATGAAGATGCGTGGTAACTCTAGCTCACAGGTCATTGTTCGCCATCGAAAAGTCACCCAGGGCGTGTCGTGTAAAGAACACCCTGGGCGCCCTCGAGTCACTGTCGCGCCGGAGGCAAACGAGGATCGTCCGGAGCCACCGCGCGCATGCGCTGCGCATACTGTTCGGCCAGGCTCGCCTCGCCGGCCGTCGCATGCAGGTAAACCAGCGCATAGAGCAGGTCTGGGTCTTCGGGCGAGCCCTCCAGGCCTTTGCGCAGCGTCTGCAACGCCTCGTCACGCCGGTTCATCTGGGCCAACAGCAACCCCTGGTTGTAGTGCACTCGGGCATTGCCGGGCATCTCCCGGGCGGCCACGCCCAGCCACTCCAGGCCTTCGTCGGCCTTGCCCTGCTCGACCAGCAGCAAGGCCAGCATGTAGGCGAGGTTCCCGTGGTCGCTGGCCGGCATGTCCTTCAGCGCAAGGCCTTCGCGCAGCAGCGCCTGCGCCTCGTCGAGCTGACCTGCACCGCTGTACAGCGTCACCAGGTTGACCCGAGCGGGAGAGAAATGCGCATCCAGGCGCAGGGCCTGGCGGTATTGCTCGATGGCTTCCGGCTGCCGCCCGAGGCGTTGCAGCAGCACCGCCAGGTTGAGCCTGCCGCCGGGCAGGTCGGCGTTGTCGCGCAAACGCCGCTCATAGTCGGCCAACTGCGCCTTGAACGCCTCCCGGCGCTCGGCTGCAAGTGCTTGCGGTTGCACGTCGGCCAAGGCGCGCAGGGCCTCGTCACGCACGGCCAGCAGAGGGTCGTCCAGCAATGGCAGCAATCGCTGGATGCGCGATTGTTCAGGTACACGGGCGAAGCCGGCGGCGGCGTAGGCCCGCACCATCCCTTCCTTGGAGTTGAGCGCCCAGCTCAACGGTGTGATGGCCGGGGCGCCGAGCTCGGTCAGTTGTTGAGCGGCGGTGGCCCGAACGATCGGGGGCTTGCCGATATCGGCGATGATCGCGGTCAGCAGGCTCAACCGATCGCCCTGGCCGCTGCGCACGGCATGGAATGTCTCGCCGTAATGGGGCGGACGCTGAGGCGTGCCGAACCAGTCCTGGATCGCCGTGGCCGCCCAGGCGGGTTGCTTGTCGGTGTGGCACGCCGTGCAGGCATCCGGGCTGGCGGACTTGTCCGCAAGGTCTGGCCGCGGCACCCGCAAACTGTGGTCGCGCCGGGGGTCGACGACCATGTAGGTCTTGCTCGGCATGTGGCAGTTCACGCACTGCGCACCGGCCGAGCCCTGGGCATGATGGTGATGCTCCGGGCTGTCGTAGTCCTTGCCTTGCAGGCTGGGGAAGCGGCTGGTGGGCGGATGGGGGTTGTGGCATTGCTGGCAAAGTCCATTGCCCTGGATCTTCACGCGGGTGGTGTGCGGGTCGTGACAATCGGTGCAGCCCACCCCGGCGGCGAACATCTTGCTCTGGGAGAACGAGCCGTAGACGTACACCTCGCCATCGATCTGGCCGTCGGCGTGGTACATGCCCTCGCGCAAGGTGGCCGGCAGCGAGGCATCGAGTTGTGGTTTGCCAGGCTGCTGGCCCATGCCCAGGGACTGCCGGCGGCTATGGCAGAAGGCGCATTGCTCGACCACCCCCTTGTTGTCCAGGGCCTTGAAATCGACCTTCAAGCCCATCTGTGCGGCCGAGGCAGAGGCCTTGCCTTCGCCCTTGGCCTGCTTGGCCCAGTCCACATGGGCCTGCGCCGGGCCATGGCAGCCCTGGCAGCCGACGGTCTGTTCCTGCCAGGTGGTGGCGTAGCTGTCGTGCTGGTCGTCGTAGTGCTTGAGCAGGCGGGTCGAGTGGCAGTCGGCGCACATGGCGTTCCAGTTCTGGTAGCGTCCGGTCCAGTGCAGGGCATCATCGGGCGCGAAACGCTGCCCGGGGTACAGGGAGAACCAACGCTGGCCGCCCTCCTCCCGTGTGCGGCTATCCCACGCGATGGTCAGCGCCTGCAACCGCCCTCCGGGGAACTCCACCAGGTACTGTTGTAACGGGTAGTAGCCAAACGTGTAGCGCACCTGGAAATCCGCAGGCTTGCCGTCGGCGCCTTCCGTGTGGACGAAGTAGCGGCCGCCCTTGCGGTGAAAACGTGCCTGGACCCCAGCATCGTCGAAGGTACGCCCATCGAAGGCCCCCAGGACGCTGTCGGCATTGGCGACACGCATGGCCCAGGCATGGTCCGAGTCCTTCCATTGCCCTGCCTGCACCTGGTGGCAGCCCTGGCAACTGGAGGCTTCGGCGTAGCCCTCGGCTTCCTTCGCCTGGGCCGGCGACTTCCCGGCCTGCTGCGCCCAGCTGGCGATGGGGGCGAACATCAGCAGGCACAACGACACGATCAGGGGACGACAATACACACGGTTTCCTTACTCATGCTGGGATGAGGGTGATGAATCGGTACGGCATGGCGTTCGAGGCGTCATTCATCCTGCTCCGGCGCTGCCGGCGCCATGTGCCAGCGCTCCCTGGGGACGCACTTGGCCTCTGGCGGATCCGCCAGGTAGTGAGGCGACATGATCTGCACCCCATACTCGTTGAACACGTCCTGGATATTGGCATGCAGCATGCTCAGCAACTCGGCGCGTGGCCGAGGCTCGCTGGGGACCGCCTGGGCGACCAGGCGGTACTCAGGATAGAAGTCGCTGAGCGCCGTCTGGAACACCTGCGGCGCGGGCTGCTCGAGAATCCCGTGGGTGCGCCGCGCGGCTTCGATCAGCATGGCGTGAACCTGACGCCAGGGTGTGTCGTAGCCGATGGTGACCACGGTATCGACGACATAGCCCTGGCCCTGGACGATGCGTGAGTAATTCTTGGTGACCGAGCCTGTGATCATCGAGTTGGGCAGCGTCAGCACCTCGCCCAGGCCGGTGCGAATGGTGGTGGTGAACATGCCCACCTGCATCACCGTGCCCTCGTAGTCGCCCACGCGCACGAACTCTCCCGCCCGCAGGGTACGGGTGTAGGTCAGGATCAGGCCGGCGACCCCCTGGCCGACCACGCTGGTAGCGCCCAGCGAGATCATCAGCCCCAGCAGCACCGACACCCCCTTGAACGCATCGCTGTCCGATCCCGGCAGGTACGGGTAGGCCATGACCAGCGCGAACAGCCAGATGGCCAGCGACACCAGGCGGGTGGTGGGTTGCAGGGTCTCGGCCGTCAACCAGCGGATCGTGCCGGGGCGCGACATGCGCTGCAGGGCACGCTTGCAGAAGCCGCTGGCGCCGCGGGCGATGAAGAAGATCGCCACCGCCACGGCGATTCCCGGAATCGCGTCGAGCATGCCGGTGAGCAGATAGCGGACCAGTTGCAACAGGTACACATTGAGGCTTTCGCCCCATGGCCGGGTATAGGGGAACTGCGACAGCACGAAGCTCATCCACTGGTAGCTGAACAGCAGCAACAGCAGCCAGTACAGCAGCCACAGCAGGCGGTCGACCAGGTAGTAGAGGTTCTGCAGGTCGAACAACGGCATGCGCCCGACCCGGAACATCTGCGAATGCTTGCCCATCAGCGGTGGCAGCAGGCCCAACAGCTTGCGCCGCAGGGCACGAGTGCCCTTGAGCAGCAACAGGTAGAGGAAGGTCGCCAGCACTGAATAGCCCGCGGCGACCAGCAGGAAATGCAGGCTACGCGCCTGGCCGGTTTCCGCCACCACGGTGCGCAGGTTCCGCGCGGCCTGCTCGGCGGCTTCGCGCACCCCGCCGTCCCCGGCTACATCCAGGGGGGCGACGATAAATGCCCGCCGATCCCCCAGCAGGACCAGGTAGCTGTGCAAGATGGGCTCCACACGCACTGGCAGTGCGTCGTCGGCGCTCTGCAACGCCTCCTCGATCACCGCGGCGGCCCGTCTGGCCCGGGCGGCAGGTGTCTCGCCCAGCAAGGTGGCGTGAAAGGTCATGATCGACCGGTTGGCGATCTTCAAGTCGGCAGGCTGCCCCGGCGCACCTTCCACCGAAACCGCGTCGTCGGCAGCGGCAAGGGGCAGGACGGTAATGAACATCGACAACAACGCACCGAGCAACAGCAGCGACCTCATGCTGGTCCAGCACCTCATCCCCACGCTCCCCGTCCCTCAGTGATCTGCTTCGCGTTTTACCGATCGAATGGGCTCTAGCGTAGTCAAATTTCGCTCATTGGCATTCTGGCTATATCCAATACGCGACAATGTTGGCCTGCCGTTCTCGTGCCGCCCTGCTGCCATCTGGGGCCGCTGCGCGCTCCATCGCCGGCAAGCCGGCTCCCACAGGGGCCAGCGGCGTTCGCCCATCATGCGTCATGCAGCCCTTCGGGCCGCGCTGTCGCACAGAGAACATACGGTTGACACAAGGCCCCTGTGGGAGCGGGCTTGCCCGCGAACGGCCCTGACACCACCGCTGTATGGCCAGGGCCAGCCCCTCGTTCGCGCTCCCCCAAGGCCCGCACAATCAGTGAGTTACGTTTTGTTGCATGTGCCCGGGCAAGGTTTGATTGCAATATGCCACGTATCATTTGTCGCGATCGGAAAACATCGAAAAAGAACACTGTGCCCGCATGATCCAGACTAGGAGCGTCAAGCGGACCGGCACAGGACCCAAGCGGACCATGGCAAGCGAAAAAAACACCGGCACCACCAGCCCGAAGGAACTCCTGGATGTGTTGATACGGGCGGGCCTGATCGTCGTCCTGGCGGTGTTCTGCTACCAGATCTTCCACCCCTTCCTGAGCGTCATGCTCTGGGCCGTGATCCTGGCGGTCACGCTGAGCCCGCTCAATGCCCGCCTCGCCAGGCTGCTTGGTGTTTCCCTGGGCAAGGCCGCGATCCTGGTGGTACTGCTGATCCTGCTGTGTCTCATGGTCCCCTTGGGTTTTCTTGGCGAATCCATGGCCAGCTCGGTGCAGGCCGCCCTGCGCTCGGTCCACGAATGGAACCTCGCCATCCCGCCACCCAATGAGAGCGTGCAGGCGTGGCCACTGATCGGTGAGCCGCTGTTTCGCATCTGGTTGCACGCCTCCGAGGACCTGTCGTGGGCCTTCCAGCAAGCCGCCCCGCACCTGAAGGACCTGAGCCGCCTGGTCCTGCTCAAGCTGGCCGGCGTCGGCAGCGGGGTCCTGGTGTTCGTCCTGGCACTGATCATCGCCGGCCTGTTCCTGGCCAACAGCGAGCACAGCGCCCGCAGGGCCGTGGCCATCTCCCAGCGGGTGTTCACCCCCGAGCGCGGCGCCGAGCTGGCCAGCCTGTGCGCCGCCACCATCCGTGCAGTGGCTCAGGGCGTGGTCGGGATCGCGTTCATCCAGATGCTGCTGGTCGGTGTCGGCCTGGTGGTGATGGGCGTCCCTGGTGCCGGGCTGCTGGCCTTGCTGGTGCTGTTGCTCGGCATCATGCAACTGCCGGTGCTGCTGGTCACCCTGCCCATCGTCATCTATGTGATCAGCCAGGATGGGGTCAGCGCCGCGACCATCATCTTCACCGTCTGGACCATCGCGGCGGGGCTGTCGGATAACGTGCTCAAGCCCTTGATGCTCGGCCGCGGCGTTTCCGTGCCCATGCCCGTGGTATTGATCGGCGCCCTGGGCGGCATGATCAGCAACGGCTTCATCGGGCTGTTCATCGGCCCCGTGGTCCTGGCTGTCGGCTATGAACTGTTCAATTCCTGGGTGGGGCAGACGCCGGTCGCCCCGCCGACTGTCGCCACCCCGCCGGCTGCCGAGCTGGCCGAGCCCCGCTCGAGCGAACACTGATCTGGCCGAAGCACCTGGGGCTCGCCATCGGCACAGGCCGCCCCTTCTTTCTGGATGGGTTACGAAATGGACATTGGACGCAACGCAAAGGTCTTCCGCCCGCACAGCCAGGTCTTGGCCCTGGAGCCCAGGATCCTGTTCGATGGCGCCGCTGCAAGCGCCGCTGCCGACCAGCAGCACCATGACAGCGGCGACGCCCCGCAGGTGGACGCCACCCCGGCGCCCGCCGGCCAGCGGGCGGCCAATGGCCAGGCAGCGGCCCCGGCGCAGACCCTGGTGGTGCTCGACAGCCGCGTGGAAAACCGCGAGCAACTGACCGCCGGCCTTGGCGCCGGTACCGTCACCCTGGTGGTCGACAGCGGCCAGGATGCCCTGGCGGCCATCAGTGCGGCGCTTGCCCAACTGGGCAAGGTCGACTCGATCCAGGTGTTCTCCCACGGCGCGTCCGGGCAGTTCACCCTGGGCAACCAGACCTTCAGCGCCGCCAACCTCGACCCGTTCGGCAGCACCCTTGGCCAGTGGCGGGCAACGCTCAACGCAGGTGCCGACATCCAGCTCTATGGCTGCGACATCGGTGCCGGCGCTGCCGGCCAGGCCCTGGTGGATCGCCTGGCGCAGTGGACCGGCGCCGACGTCGGTGCCTCCAGCAATGCCACCGGCAGCCGCGCCGCAGGTGGCGACTGGGCGCTGGAGGTGCGCAACGGCGACATCGACAAGCGCATCGCCCTTTCCGCCACCAGCCTGGAGCAGTTCCAGGGCCTGCTGGCCGATGCCGCGCCGACAACCAGCATCAGCATGCCCGGCAGCGACGTGCTGATCGGCGATACCTTCACCTTCGAGGTGAGCCTGCGCAATGCCGCCAGCCAGGTCGGCTACGCCCCCTATGTCGATCTGTTCCTGCCGAGCACCGGCAAGGACGGTGACGACGGCATCAGCTTCGTCGGGGCCACGTACCTGGGCCAGGCGATCAACAGCCATGTGATCACCTTCGACGCCGCCGGCAACGCCACCCACCCGCTGGCCAAGGGCGCCGACGGCCAACCTCTGGTGATCAGCGCCGCCAGCGTGGGCATGCGCCCGGGCGACCAGCTCGTGGTTCTGCAAATTCCTTATGCCAGCGTCTCCCAGGACCAGCCGGACATCACCCTGCAGGTCACTGCGCGCCTGAGCGACCTGGCCGACACCAGCAACACCAATGGCAGCCCTACCCTGACCATCAATGCCCGTGCAGGCTTCGAGTACGGCAACGACTCGCTGAACAACCCCACCGTCGACCCCAGCCTGGTGGAGGCCGCCCTGCATGCCCTGGTGGTCAACCCCACCCTGGTGGAACTGACCCAGAACCTGGACATGACCGAAGGCGAAACCGCCACCGGCCCCAATTTCACCCACGACCAGACCGTCACCGTCACCCCAGCGAACGGCCAGACCCTGCATGACGTGGTCGTCACCCAGGACATACCGGACCAGGTGCAGGTCACGGCGATCACCCCCGGACCAGGCGGAACCCTGACCTCCATCACCTTGCGCAACGGCACCGTGCTGACCAACCCGACGTTGATCGCCGCGGCGATCGACAGCGATAGCGTATTCATCACCTCCTACAGCGTCACCTACGCCACCCTCAGCGTACCCGCCACGTCCACGGTGACCTTCTATGTCCCCGAGATTGGCGGCGCGGGCACTGCGGTACTCGACCCGAACACCGGCAACCCGGTGACCATCAACTTCGGTACCCCCACCGCCACCGGGGAATGGACCCCGCTGGACCCTCGCGATATCACGCCACCGGCCACCGAGGTGGACTTCACCGCCACCGGCGACGGCAGCGGTGCCCAGTTCGTCGCCAAGTCCATCACCCTGCAAAAGCACGCGGTGCTGCAGACCGACACCGGCACCACCGGCCTGAGCCCGGGCGATACCCTGCGCTATGTGCTCGACGTGGCGCTGTCTGACTATTTCGCCTTCGGCAGCAACATCCTGCAGAACGGTCAGTTCAGCATCGTCGACACCGTCGCTGACGGCCAGGTGATCAGCGGCCCACTGACCATGACGGTGAGCCAGGACGGTGCCAGTGGCACAATCGAGCTCGTCTACACCCAGACGACGAACGCCGATGGCACCACCACGCTGGTGATCGACATCGCCGAGTCCCTGCGCCGGGCCTCCGATACCTTCGGCGCCCTGTTCGGCGACCTGGCCTTCGACACCACCCGTACCGCGGCCACCACCGCGGTGATCAGCTACAACACGCTGATCAGCCAGGCCTATGTCGGCAACCACCCGCCACACCCTGACATCAACGAGGGCGACAGCGTCGGCAACGACGCCACCCTGACCGCTACCGTGCTGCTCGATGCGGTGAACCAGGGCAGCGACCAGAGCGACGGCTCCAGTAGCCTCAGCACGGTGCCCACCAGCCAGGTCGATATCGATATCTGGCGTGTCAATGGCACCACGCCACCGAGCAACGGCGAGATACGCCCCGGCGACCTGGTGACCTTCCAGCTGTCCTACGACCTGGTCACCGGCGACTACGAGAACTTCCAGCTCACGGCCTACCTGCCCCTGCCGCTACTGGATGTCAGTGGCCTGACCTGGAGCATCGGCAATGGTGTCGGCCAGTGGAGCTTCGGCCCTGGCGACAGCGACCCGTCGCGGGCGGTCACGGTGTCCAGCGGACCCGGCAACTCGGTGGTGTTCGACTTCGGTGAGTACGCCATCGACCAGATCGTCGGTGGGCGCATCGAGCTGACCTTCACCCTGCGCGTAGGCGACCAGCCCTTCGCCGACCAGCGCTCGCTGGATGTGCTGGCCCAGTCCAGCCAGACCACCACCCTCGACAAGACGCCCCTGCTGAGCTCGGACGTGGCCGTGGTGGTCTCGGTCGCTGAACCAGTGCTGGACATCCGCCACGGCGTGGTCTCCAGCAGCAACGGTACGGTCACCGGCACCAGCGGCAGCTGGGCCCCGCCCGGCAGCAGCGGCCTACCCTTCACCGGCACCCTCAGCGACCTGTCGGCCATCGATGGCAATGTCAGCGGGATCGATGGCGGTGACCTGCTGCGCCTGGCCACGGCCATCGAAAACAGCGGTGGCGGCGGCGCCTACGACGTGGTGACCCGCATTACCCTCCCCCCTGACCTGGCCTTCGTCGGCGGCAGCCTGGCGGCCGCCAACCTGCAGATCTACCGAGGCGACGGCACTCTGTTGCGCCTGGGCGTGGACTACAGCGTCACTGGCAACCAGATCACCTTCCTCGATGCCGATGCCCAGCCCACCTTGCTGCCCGGGCGCACGGGCACGACCGCCGACAGCAGTGGCCAGAACATCGTCGTCATCACCTACGACGTCACCGTCAACGCCAATGTCGCCGCCAGCCGCACCCTGAGCAGCACGGCTACGCTGAGCAACTATGCCAGCGTCGAGGGCGGCACCGACTTCACCCCCGTGGACCTGAGCGAAATCGCCAACCAGCAGGTGGCCGCACCGGTGATCAGCAAGACCTTCGCGGGCGGCAGCCTGGACAACGGCGACTCCAGCGCCAGCCATACCAGCGGCAGCGACCTGGTGGTCGGCGAGAGCATGCTCTACGACATCATCGTCCGGCTGCCGGAGGGCAGCACGCACAACCTCAGCATCGACGACCTGATCCCCCCGGGCATGCGCCTGGACACCACGTTCAACGACAACCTGGGCTACCTGCAGATCCTCACGGCGGCTGCAAGCGGTGGCAGCCTGAGACAGGACTTCGCCGGCAACGTGGTCATCAGCGGCATCAGTGGGGTCGGTGGGACCCTGGGCGCCGATGGCGTCGATGCGCGCTTCACCTTCAGCGTGTTCGCCACCAGCGCCGACAACGACACCGGCAACAACGCCTTCGTCATTCGCGTGCGCCTGGTCGCCAGCAACGAAATCGGCAACCAGGCCAACCGGTCGCTGCAAAACAGCGCCAACCTGCATTACCAGGATATCGACGGCGACGTAGCCAACGGCGGAACCGCCGTGGACCGCCAGGTCAACCTCAGCGGTGGCGCGCCCACCGTCACCCTTCGCGAACCGACCCTGCAGATCACCCAGACCATCGACACCACGCCCGACTTCGGCGGCTTCGACGAAGGCGACGTGATCGACTTCACCATCACCCTTCGCAACGGCAATGGCGCCAACGACTACAACGCCTACGACATCAGCTTCCTCGACAACCTGCCCAGCGAGCTCGATGGCGTGAGCTTGACCAGCGTCCTCTACCAGGGCGCTACCAACAACGGCGGCCCGGACTTCATCATCCAGGGCGGCCAACTGCTGAGCGCCTCCGGTGCCAACATCGACATCGCCAAGGGCGGCAGCATCGTCCTGCACCTGCGCGGGACCGTGAACGCCTCGGCAGCAGGCGAGGCAGCCTTCGCCAATGATGCCCAGGTGCGCTGGACCAGCCTCGATGGGGCCAACGCCGGTGAGCGCGGCGGGGCCGATGGCGTGCTCAACGGCGGCACGCTGAACGACTACCGCCTGGACTCCACCCTGCTGTTCCCGGTCAGCAATGGCATCCGCATCTCCCACGTCGGGGGGCTGCCGGACACCCCGCCACCGGTCGACACCAGCGGCACCACGAACACCTCCGGCATCAGCGAGAATGTCGCGGTGGGCGAAGTGATCCGCTACCGCGTGGCCGTACTGGTGCCCACCGGCGATAACCCCAACTACCAGATCCGTATCGAACTGGACGCCGGGCTGGCGTTCATCCCCGCCGAGCTCAACAACATCCTGATCGCCCTGGTGTCCGACTCGCTCAATGGCCTTGCCACCGATGCCGACCTCATCAGCAGCGGCAGCATCTGGATGCCGGGCGACCAGAACAGCGCGGTGGCCCAGCCCCTCGATGCCAACCTCAGCGGCATCGCGCCCAGCGGTATCTTCGATGGCAATTCGACCAACCTGAACATCGTCACCCATGCCGATGGCAGCCAGACGGTGACCTTCAACCTGGGCAACCTCACCAACACCGAGACCACCGACGACAACATCGAAGGCGTGATCCTCGAATTCAACGTGCGCGTCACCAACGTGGCCGCCAACCAGAACGGCGCCGCCCTCGGCATACAGGCCTTCGAGCATGTAGGGCTGCCCGGCCAGGACGTCGATCGCGGCAAGAGCGACATTCTTTTCGAGCACGTGGTGGAACCCGGCTTCACCGGCCTGGACAAGCAGGTCATCGACATCCAGCCCGGTGTCGACAGCACCACCGCCACCGTCTCCGTGCGTTTCACCCAGAACGGCGAGGTGCCGGCCTACAACGTCCACCTGCAGGACCAGTTCCCCGATGGCAGCGACTACCAGGTACAGAGCCTGCTGATCAATGGCACGGCGGTGGACCTGGCCAACCTGCCGGACGGGATCGGCATCAGCACCAGCGGCGCCTTGTCGGTCGACTTCGACCGCCTGGCGGTCGGCGACCAGGTGCAGGTGATCTACCGCGTCACGGTCCCCAACACCGTGGTGCCCGATAACGCCGCCAGTGCCGCGGTCCTGACCTGGACCAGCCTGCCGAGCAGCTTCGAGACCGGCGGCTGGGGCGGCTCGCTGCCCGGCAGTGCCGGCAGCGCCGACGGCGAGCGCACCGGGCAGGATGGCGGTGCGGGGCTGAACAACTACATCCTCAGCGAAGGCGCCGGCCTGGGCCTGGTGCAAGGCACGCTGTGGAACGACACCGACTCGGCGACCGACAGCATCACCCCCGATGGCCCCGGCCTCGGCGGGCAGAGCGTGCAACTGACCTGGGCCGGTGCCGATGGCCTCTTCGGTAGCGCCGACGACCGCATTTTCACCACCCTGACCGACAGCTCCGGTCGCTACCAGTTCGCCCTGCTGCCAGCCGGCAACTACCTGGTCGTGGTTCCGCCCGCGTTCCAGCTCGCGGCCGACAACCGTTTCCAGGTGCGCATCGACAGCGACACCGGCACCAATGCCAGCGGCCTGGGCGCTGTCAGCGTCACCCTGGCCGAGGGCACCGTCGGCACGGCCGATGCCGGCTACGTGCACCTGAACGAGGCACCGATCAATACCCTCCCCGAGCAACGTGGCCAGGAGGATACCGTGCTGCGCCTGGCCGGCCTGGCCGTGACCGACCCGGATGCCGGCAGCGGCATCTTGTCCGTCACGCTGACGGTCCAGCACGGCGTGCTGTGGCAGACCGCCACCCCACCCGGGCCGAACGACACGCCTCCCGGCGGAGCCAGCAGCAGCCTGACCCTCACCGGCACCCTGTCACAGCTCAACACCTGGCTGGCGCAGGTCTATTACAAGGGCAACCAGGACTTCAACAGCGCCCGTACCAGCGAAACCCTGACCATGGTCACCAACGACCATGGCAACGCGGGCGATGCCGACGGTGACGGCATCCCCGGGCAGGACCCGCAGGATGCGCTGAGCGACAGCGACTCGGTAGCGCTGGTGATCGACCCGGTGAACGATGCCCCCATCGCCCTCCCCGATGTCGCCACGGCCATCGAGGCAGGTGGCACGAACAACCAGACGCCCGGCAACAACCCCACCGGCAACGTGCTGAACAACGACAGCGATGTCGATATCGCCACCAACGACGATGTCATCAAGGTGATCAGTGCCGGGCTGCAGGGCGGTCTGCAACAGGCGGTGCCGGACGACGGCGAGATACAGATCGTCGGTGCCCATGGTGTGCTGATCATTTCCGCCTCCGGCGGTACCACCTACATCGTCGACAACGACGACCCCGAGGTACAGGCCTTGCGCCTTTCCGGCAACACCCTGCAGGAAGTCTTCACCTACACCATCGGCGACCTGGCGGGCGCCACCAGCATCGCCACCCTCACCATCACCCTGCAAGGCGCCAACGACGCCCCGGTGGCAGAGAACGATGTCGGCCAGGCGGTCGAAGCCGGGGGCATCGACAACGGCACGCCTGGCAGCGACGCCACCGGCAACGTCCTGGCCAACGACAGCGATGTCGACCAGTTCGGCGAGACCCGGGCGGTCACCGGTGTCCGCGCCCTGCGCGAAAGCGCCAGCGGTAGCATCGTCGAGGTCACCCGCGACGCGCCGGTGGTCATCGACGGCACCTATGGCAGCCTGACCATCAATGCCGATGGCAGCTACACCTATGTGGTGAACAACGACAACACAGCGGTGCAGCGCCTTGGCGCCGAAGACCAGTTGTTCGAATACTTCACCTACCGGGTCACCGACACGGGCAACCTCAGCGACCTGGCCGAACTGCGCATCACCATCGACGGCGCCTACGACAACCCCGTGGCCAGCGACGACCAGGCCGTGGCCCAGGCCGGCGCCACCAATGACCCGACCCTGGAAAGCAATCCCAGCGGCAACGTGATCCTCTTTCCCAGCCGGCCGGGAAACATCGACCAGCCTGGCGGCAATGGCGTGGACACCGACGTCGACCGTATCGACCGCCCCAGCACCCAGTTGCGCGTCACCGGCATCAGTTCGGCTACCGAACTCTCCAACCCCGGCATGACCGCAGTGGCGGCCGGTACCGACGCCAGCAACGGCACCGTGATCCTGGCGACCTACGCGCAGCAGAATGGCATCCAGATCACCGACCCGAACGCCTTCGGCAGCCTGACCATCGGTGCCAACGGCGCCTTCACCTTCGATGTCAACAGCGACAACGCCACGATCCAGGGGTTGAACGCCGGGCAGACCCTGCAAGTGATCTACACCTACGAGATCACCGACAGCGAAGGCCTCACCGACCGCGCCCAGCTGGTCATCACCATCCATGGTGTCAACGATCCACCCGTGGCGCAGATCGTGGTGGGCCGTGCGGTGGAACAAGGCGGCGTGAACAACCAGTTGCCAGGTATCGACCCCAGCGGCGACGTGACCCGCACGGCGGTGGATCCCGATGGCGACCCGATCAACGTGGCGTTCATCGGCACAGGTACGACGCCGCCGGGCACGCCGGTCGATGGCGCCACCACGCTGCAAGGCCAGTACGGCACCCTGACCATCAACCCCGACGGTACCTACGACTATGTGCTCGACAATGACAACCCCGAGGTGCAAGGGCTGCGCAGCGACAGCGACCACCTGATCGACACCTTCAGCTACATCGTCAGCGACGGCCAGGGCGGTTTCTCCACACCGGCGTTCCTGTTCATCCTCATCGACGGCCAGAACGACAACCCGGTGGCCGCGGACGACAGCGCGACGGCGATAGAGGCCGGCGGCAGCCAGAACAACCAGCCCGGGACCGACCCGAGCGGTAACGTGCTGACCAATGACCAGGATGTGGACTTCGTCGCCAACGGCGAAACCAGCGCCGTCAGCGCCGTGCGCACCGGTGCCGAGAACGGCGGTGGCACGGCCGGCAGCGTCGGTGTCGAGCTGCGCGGTACCTATGGCTGGCTGACCCTCAATGCCGATGGCAGCTACCGCTACCGCCTGGACAACGACAACCCGGACGTGCAGGCCCTGCGCACGAGTGCCGATACCCTGGTCGACACCTTCACCTACACCGTGATCGATGCCGCCCTGGCCACCGACCAGGCCGCCCTGCGCATCACCATCACCGGTGCCAACGACACCCCGGTGGCACGCGACGACAGCGCCACGGCCGTCGAAGCCGGTGGCGTGGCCAACGGTACCCCCGGCAGCAACGCCAGCGGCAATGTACTGGGCAACGACACCGACGTGGACGCCGGCGACGTGCTCAGTGTGACCGCGTTCCGCCAAGGCCTGAGCGTCGGCACTGTCGGCCAGGCCTTCGTCGCCAACTATGGCACCTTGACGCTGAACGCCGACGGTAGCTTCAGCTATATCCTCGACAACGACAATCCGTTGGTCCAGGCACTGCGCACCGCCGGCGACACGCTGCAGGAGCAGTTCGTCTATACCCTTCGCGACCTTTCCGGGGCCACGGCCACCGCCACCCTGACCATCACCCTACAGGGTCGCAACGACAACCCCGTGGCCGTGAATGACCGTGCCGACGCCACCGAGCGTGGGGGGACCGCCAACGGCACGCCAGGGGTCGACCCCAGCGGCAACGTGCTGGGCAACGACACCGACGTGGACGCCGGCGACAGCAAGCAGGTCGATGCCATCCGCACGGGCACCGAGGCCGCCGGCGGTACTTTCACCGGTGTCAGCGGCAGCCAGGTGGTCAATGGCCAGTACGGCGTGCTGACCCTCAACGCCAACGGCGACTACAGCTACCAAGTGAACAACCTCGATGCCCGGGTGCAAGCCCTCAAGGCCGGCGAGACGCTGGTCGAGACCTTCACCTACCGGATGCACGACAGCGCCGGGGCCACCGACATCGCCCAGCTCACCATCACCCTGCACGGTGCCTACGACGCGCCCGTGGCCAACGATGATCTGGCCCTGGCCCTGGCGGCCAAGCCGAACATCAACAATGGCTTCGACCCCAGCGGCAACGTGCTGGGCAACGACACTGACGTGGACGCCGGCGACAGCAAGCAGGTCAGCGGCATCCGCAATGGCCAGGAGCAAGCCGGCGGCACGCTGACGGCGGTCGATGCCGGCACCGACAACAGCAACGGCACCCTCATCGATGGCCTCTACGGGCAGTTGATCATCGGTGCAGATGGCAGCTTCACTTACCGCGTCGACAATAACAACCCGGTGGTGCAGGCACTGGGGCTGCTGGAAACCCTCGACGACTACTTCACCTACGAGGTCCGTGACAGCGGCGGCCTGGTCGACCTGGCGCAGCTCCACGTCGTGGTCTTCGCCCTGAACTCGCCGCCCGATGCCAACCCGGACACCGCCGAAGCGCTCGAGGCTGGCGGCCTTGACAACGCGACCCCAGGGGTCGACCCCAGCGGCAACGTGCTGGGCAACGACATCGACGCCGAAGGCGACCCGATGACGGTGGTCGAGATCCGCACCGGCGCCGACCCCAGCGGCCCCCCCGATGGCGTGCCTGGGCAGCCGCTCAAGGGCCAGTACGGCACCCTGGTGCTCAATACCGATGGCAGCTGGCACTACCAGCTGGACAACGATAACCTGGCCGTGCAGGCCCTGCGCACCGGCGCCCAGACCCTGACGGACGTATTCACCTACGTCGTCGAGGACCGCTGGACCTCCACGGCCAGCACGCAATTGGTGATCGTCATCCGTGGCGCCAACGACACCCCCGTCGCACATAACGACGCGGCCATCGCCGTCGAGGCCGGTGGCGTGGCCAACACCCGCCCCGGCGTCGACCCGATCGGCAACGTCCTGGACAACGACCAGGACGTGGACAGCGTGGCCAACGGCGAAACCCGCCAGGTCCTGCGCGTGAGCAGCGAAACCGGGCAATCGGTGGCGGCTGGCGCACTGCTGCAGGGGCGCTACGGCACCCTGCGGCTCAACGCCGATGGCAGCTACCGCTACGAAGTGAACAATGCCGACCCGCGTGTGCAGGCCCTGCGCAGTGCTGGGGAAACCCTGCGCGAGGTCTTCACCTACCAGATGCGCGATACCGCCGGCGCGACCTCCTCGGCCCGGCTGAGCGTGACCGTGCAGGGCGCCGATGACAACCCGGTGGCGCGCGACGACAGCAATGTCGCCAGTGACCAGGTCCGGGCGCCGCAGACTCGTGGCAATGTCCTGCCCAATGACAGCGACGTCGACAACGGCGACCGCCTGACCGTGGTCGGCGTGCGTACGGGTGCCGAAGCGGCCAGCGGCACCCTGGGCACCATCGGCCAGGTGCTGACCGGGCGCTACGGTTTCCTCACGCTCAATGCCGATGGCAGCTACACCTACACCATCGACCAGAGCAACCCGCAGGTTCTTGCCGCAGCAGGCCTGGGCCAGGTCCTGCAGGACCTCTTCACCTACACCATCGCCGACCGTGCCGGGGCCACCGATCAGGCGCAACTGACCATCACCCTGGACATCGCCTCGCCCTACATTCCACCGGGGCCTTATCGGGACCTCGACGCCGGGCGCCAACCCTTCGTAGAGCCGTTGCTGGACTTCGAGCCGGCCGTGTACGTGGAGCCGGAGATCCGCCGCATCGAACTGGTTCGCCAGCAGATCATCCGTGGTGCCAACGGCAATGCCGCAAACCTGTTCGCCACGCCGGAAATCAGCTCCAGCATCGCCGCCAACCTGGGCCTGGTGCCGGGGCAGTTCGTGGCGGCCGCCGTTGCCGAAAGCCGGCAGATGAGCGAGTTCGACACCCTGTGGGTGCAGGGCCGCAATGGGGTGACCGGCCTGAGCGCCGACGGCTTGCTCAGCGACCCGTCGCTGTGGGCCCCGCTGCCCAGCGACCTGGTGCCGAGGACCGACCGACCGCAGACCGCTCCCGGCCTGCGCGCGCAGCTGCAAGAGGCCGCACAGCGCCGAGGACAGCCCCAGTGAACAACCCGAAACGACCACGCGTAAATCAAGGACCGTCTATGCCTGGATATCGTGTCAATGCCTTGAGTGCACTCATCACCGCCAGCCTGCTGCTGGGCGCCTGTTCGGCCCTGAAGGAAGCCGAGCCCTACGATGAACAGCACATGCGCCAGCGGGTCATCGACGACCAGGCACGCATGTACCAGGAGCAGGAGCCGGTCAC
The DNA here is from genome assembly GCF_040984075.1 of Pseudomonas sp. I2. Taxonomy (NCBI): domain Bacteria; kingdom Pseudomonadati; phylum Pseudomonadota; class Gammaproteobacteria; order Pseudomonadales; family Pseudomonadaceae; genus Pseudomonas; species Pseudomonas sp. I2. Next base: position 33,048 of record NZ_JBCGFQ010000036.1, on the reverse strand, counting down.
CACGCCGATCACCTTCTACGAGGCCGCCGCCAGGGCCCTGAAGTACAACCTCGACTACCGCCTGAAGCTGCTGGAGAGCGCCTTGGCCTCGGACCTGCGCGACGTCACCGCCCACGAGATGCTGCCGCGGCTGGTGGCCTCGGCCGGCTACGCCGGACGCAACAACGACTCCGGCGGCACTTCCATCGGCATCCAGGATCGCGAGGTCAGCTTGCGCCCGTCCACCTCCGAGGAACGCTACCGCACCATCGACAGCCTCGGGCTGAGCTGGAGCCTGCTGGACTTCGGCGTGGCCTACTACCGTACGCAGCAGAAGGCCGACCAGATCCTCATGGCCGAGGAACGCCGCGAGCGGGTGGCCCAGAACGTCCTGCAGGACGTGCGCAATGCCTACTGGCGCGCCCTCGGCGCCCAGCGCCTGCTGCCGGAGGTGGACAGCCTGCTGATGCGCACCCACCGCGCCCTGACCGCCGCCCGCGAGGCCGAGAGCAAGGGCTTGCTACCACGCCAGGACATCCTCGCCTACCAGCGTGCCCTGCTCGACTCGGTGTACATGCTCACCGTGCGCCGCCAGGACCTGGAGTTCGCCCGTGCCGAACTGGCGGCCTTGATGTCGTTGCCGCCCAATTCGCGGATGGAACTGGCCGATACCCTCGAGGCACCGCTGCCCCAGGTGACCCAGAGCGTCGATGCACTGGAGCAGATGTCCTTGCGCAACCGCCCGGAAATCATGGAGGAGTGGTACCGCAAGCGGGTCGACCAAAACGACCTGAAAATCGCCAAGGCCCAGCTGTGGCCCAACGTCAGCGTCAACTACAGCTACACCTACGACTCCAACAAGTACCTGTACAACAACCACTGGAACGACACCGGCCTGCAGGTCTCGGTGAACCTGCTGCGCCTGCTGCAGTACCCGGCGCTCAAGACCGCCGAGGAGAGTCAGGCCAAGACCGACGACATGCGCCGCACCGCACTGTCCATGGCGATCCTCACCCAGGTGCGGGTTGGCCTGCTGCGCTATCAACTGGCCAGCCAGGAGGTGCAATTCGCCGATGACAGCCTGCGGGTCGACAAGAGCCTGCTCGACTATGCACAGAAAGCCCGCAGCGCGGCCCTGGGCACCGAGCTCGAGCTGATCCGTGCCGAGGGCCGCTACCTGCTCTCGCGCTACCAGCGCGAGGCCGCCTATTCCGATGCCCAGGCCGCCTGGGGCCGGCTGTACAACTCGGTCGGCTTCGCCGTACTGCCAGACAAGGTGGAGGACCACGACATCAAGACACTGGCCCAGCAGATCCAGCGCACCCTGGAACAACAGACCAGCAGCCACCTGCTCACCGCCAGCAACCAAGGAAACGTCAATGTCGCCAAGCCATAAACCCCTGTCGTCGGCCCTGTTGCTGTTGTGCCTGGTCTGCGTGCCGTCGGCGTTCGCCAGCGAGCCGGGCGATACCCGTCCGCTGCTGGCCGAGGACGATGCCAACGCCATTCGTGTGCTGCTGGCCTCGGACCTGGAGACCACCTTGTCCAGCCAGATGAACGGCACCCTGGGCGAGCTCAAGGCCAGCCTGGGCCAGCACGTCGACAAGAACGCCACCCTGGCCCAGCTGCAATGCGTCGAAGTACAGGCCCGGGCCAAGGTGGCCGGCGCCGAGCTGAACATGGCCCGACAGAACCTCGCCGCCAAGCGCAACCTGCGCAAGCTCGATGCCGCCGGCGACCTGGAGGTGGCCATGGCCAACACCGAGGTGAGCAAGGCCGAAGGCGCCCTGACGCTGGCCAAGGCCCAGGCCGGCTATTGCCAGGTGCAGGCCCCGTTCGGCGGCCGCGTGGTCAAGGTCTACGTCAAGCCCTACCAGACCGTGCAGGCCGGCGCGCCGCTGTTCGACCTGGTCAGCGACAGCGCACTCAAGGTGCGCCTGAACGTACCCTCCACCCTGCTCCCCCAGCTCGAGGCCGACATGCCCCTGGAGGTGCAGATCCACGAGACCGGCAAGCGCTATCCGGCCAAGGTCAGCGCGATCAACGCACGGGTCGATGCCGTGGCCCAGACCGTCGAGCTGGAGGCCCGCCTCGACGCGGCCTACCCGGAGCTGATCGCGGGCATGAGCGGGATCGCACGCTTTCCCGCAGCACACGAGTAGGCCGCCATGAGTGAAATACTGCCGCCGCCGCAACTGCTGCTGAGCCTGGCCAGCCTGCGGGACCGTGCGCTGGCCGCCGAAAGCGTCAATGCCCTGGCCTTCTCCATGGCCAACGATCTCTATGCCCTGCTGCGTTTTCGCCAGGCCCTGGTCCTTGCCCAGCATGGTGGGCACCTGGAGTTGTTGTGCATTTCCGGCCTGGCGCGCCCCACCGAGGACTCGCCCTACCTGGTCTGGCTACGTCGTGCGAGCCACTGGCTCAACCAGCGGCTGAGCGAGCCGACACCGACCTGGCTGCCGCGCGAGGGCCTGGCGCTGCCTGAGGACATCGCCGATGGCTGGGCCGAATGGTGGCCCAGCGGGTTGTGGTGCATCCCGCTGCAGGACCGCCATGGCCAGCGCCTGGGGCTGCTGCTGTTCTTGCTCGACGAAGCGCCGGCGCCCTCGCTGGTGAACCTGTTGCAGGGCGTGTTCCAGACCTGGGCGCACTGCTGGGCGGCCTTCGGCAAGCCCCGGCCGCTGCGCTTCTGGCGCCCGAGCCGACGCCAAGCGCTGGTCGGGCTGGGCGTGCTGGCCGCCTTGTTGCTGGTACCGGTACGGCAAACCGCCCTGGCCCCGGCCGAAGTGGTATCGCGCAATGCCCAGGTGATCAGCTCGCCGATCGACGGGGTCATTGCCCGCATGCTGGTGCGGCCGAACCAGCCGGTCGAGGTCGGCACGCCGCTGTTCGCGCTCGACGAAACCACCTTGCGCAGCCGCGCCGAGGTGCTGGCCAAGGAGGTCGCGGTGGCCGACGCCGAACTGCTGGCGGCCAACCAGCGCGCCTTCGACAACCCGCAAAGCAAGGGTGAGCTGGCAGTCCTCACCGGCACGCTGCGGCAACGCCGTGCCGAACTGGCCGCCGTGCAGGCACAACTGGCGCGCACGACGGTACTCTCGCCGCGCGCCGGGGTCGCCGTGTACAGCGACCCCAATGATTGGCTGGGCAAACCGGTGGTCATCGGCGAACGCATTCTCCAGGTCGCCGACCCACGCCAGCCGGGCTTGCGTATCCACCTGCCGGTGGCCGATGCGATTGCCCTGGACAGCGGTGCCCCCGTGACCCTGTTCCTCACCGCCTACCCACTTTCGCCGTTGCATGGCGCTATCCTGGAGACTAGCTACGAGGCGCGCCCGGGCGACGATGGCGTCGCCTCCTACCGCCTGCTGGCCAGCGTCGAGGGTACGCCAGCCCATGCACGCCTGGGTCTGCATGGCACGGCCAAGCTGTACGGCGAGCGCGTGCCCCTGGGTTACTACCTGTTGCGCCGGCCCCTGGCCGCCGCCCGCGCCTGGACCGGTTGGTGATGAACACGAACGCCGAAGACCTGCCCACGCCACCGCTGCGCGACGACCTCGACATCGCCCAGACCCACTGCAACAGCGAAGGCGAACCGGTCTGGGTGCTTCACGACAGCGTCACCAACCGCTTCTTCCGCATCGGCTGGCTGGAGTTCGAATGCCTGTTGCGCTGGGAACAGACACCACGGCGCATCGCCGAGCAGATCGCCGAGCAGACCGCGCTCAAGCCCGATCCGGAACAGGTGCTGGGTTTTCGTGCCTTTCTCGAGCGCCACCAACTGGTACGCCCCGGCGCGCAGGCGCTGGAGCGCCTGCGCCAGGCCAGCGAAGGCCGCCAATGGCTGACCTGGAAGTGGTGGTTGCACCACTACCTGTTCTTTCGCATTCCCCTGATGCACCCGCAGCGCCACCTGCGGCGCCTGGCGCAGGGCCTGGGCTGGCTGTTCCATCCCGTCACGGGCTTGCTGGTGGTGAGCCTGGGCCTGCTGGGGATCGTCCTGGTGGCGCACCAATGGGATACCTTCCGTCATGACGTGGTGGAGTCGTTTTCCACCGAGGGGCTGCTCAGCTTCGCCCTGGCCCTGGTCGTGGCCAAGACTCTCCATGAGCTCGGGCACGCCCTGGTCGCCACGCGCCTGGGGCTGAAGGTGGCGCACATGGGCATCGCCTTCGTGGTGATGTGGCCGATGCTCTACACCGATACCGGCGAGAGCTGGAAGCTGCGCAGCCCCCGGCAGCGCCTGGCGATCTCCAGCGCAGGCATTCTCACCGAGCTGGGCCTGGCGGGTCTGGCCACCCTGGGTTGGGCGCTGTGCGACCCTGGCCCGCTGCGCAATGCCCTGCTCTACCTGGCCACCACCAGTTGGGCGCTGTCCCTGGCGCTCAATGCCAGCCCGTTCATGCGTTTCGATGGTTATTTCATTCTTTCGGACCTGCTGGACTTCCCCAACCTGCACGAACGCGCCACGGCCGTGGCCAAGGTGACGCTGCGGCGCACTTTGCTGGGCCTGGACGAGCCCTGGCCGGAGCCGTTTCCGGCCGCTCGCCGCAGGCTGCTGGTGACCTTTGCCCTGTTGACCTGGGTATACCGGCTGGTGCTGTTCCTCGGCATCGCGGTCACGGTGTACCTGTTCTTCTTCAAACTGCTCGGGATCTTTCTTTTCGCCGTGGAAATCGCCTGGTTCATCCTGCAGCCGATCTGGCGCGAACTCAAACACTGGTGGCAACACCGCAAGGACGTGCGTCCCAGCCGCCGGCACCTGCTCTGGGGCGCGCTTGGCATGATCCTGCTGCTGGTCGCCGTGCCCTGGCGCAGCCAGATCCATGCCGTGGGCCTGGCCCGCGCCGAGCATCAGCTTCGCCTGTACGCCCCCTTCCCGGCCATGCTGCAGGAGATGCGCGAGGCGGGAGCGGTGCAAGCCGGGCAAACCCTGGTGGTGCTGAGCCAGCCCGACATCACCACCCGCCTGGTCGGCAACGAAGCTGGCATGCGCGGCTACAGCGCGCGCCTGGCCGGCTTGCTCGCGGACCCGGCCGGGCTCGCCGAGGCCGCCGCCACCCGCCAGCGCTACGGCGTGCAGTACCAGGAGGTGCGCGCCGCACGCTCGGAGATCGCCCGCCTGAACCTGAAAGCGCCGTTCACCGGGCGATGGCTGGACCTCAACCCCGACTGGCACAGCGGCCAGTGGATCGGCACCCGTGAAGCGCTGGGAGTGCTCATCGACCCGCGCAGTTGGCAGGTGGACGCCTATGTCGGGCCGGACGACCTGCAACGGCTGCAAGAGGGCAGCCCGGTGCGGTTCTATCCGGAAGGCGTGCCCCAGGCCATCAGCGGCCGGGTCCTGCAGATTGGCACGACGCGCATCAGCCAACTGGCCCAGTCGGCACTGGCGTCCCGTCACGGCGGGCCGCTGGAGGTGGTTGGCCAGGGCGATGCGCTGGTACCTGCCGCACCGCTGTTCCACTTGCTGGTCCAGCTCGATGCGCCGCCACCCACCCTCCACGAGACCCGTGGCCACCTGCAGATCGAAGGCCAGCGCCGCAGCCTGCTGGCCAATGGCCTGATGCACCTGGCGGCGGTCTTCATGCGTGAAAGTGGTTTCTGAGCCTTTGCTTGGTGCACTGAGACACCTGTCGCAAATGCTCCACGCACTGCTGGTGGCTAGCCGACGACCTGGCCTTTAATGGCGCGCCGCGCCGGATCAAATGCACGATCGTCGGTTCCTCCCGCAGGCCTGCGTATCCGCGACCATACTCAAGGCGCTGCGTTCGAACCCCTGTCATATAAAGACAAGACGAAGATATGGACAGCATTCGCGGTACCGCATTCCTGCAGTTCGGCGAGTTGCTCGCCAGCCATGGCGCCTCGATGCGCGACTTCCTGGTGCCCCACCAGGTCCCCCTGGATGTGGTCGGCAACTACGAAAAGCAGTTCTCCTACAAGAGCCTGGTGCGCATCTTCGAGGACAGCGCTCAGGCCCTGCAGATGCCCGAGTTCGGCCTGGAGTTGGCGACACGCCAAGGCTCCTCGCTGCTCGGGCCGTTGCAGCACCTGGCCCGTTCGGCGGCGACCGTGGGCGATGCGCTGGTCGCTGTCCTGCGCTACATGCGCGTCTACAGTCCAGCGATTCACTACAGCCTGGAGCGACGGCCCGGCCAGGCCCTGCTGTATTTTGACAATGCCCTGCCGTGCGGCGCGGAGACGCCACAGATCGTCGAAAAGTCGATACTGCACGGCAGCCTGCTGGTCAGCGAACTGCTTGGCACTGTGTTCAAGCCCAAGAACGTGCTCTTTCGGCATCCACCCCAGGCCACGCGGGCGGTCTACCAGCGTTATTTCGACTGCCCGGTGCTGTTTCGCCAGGCGCACAACGCGCTGGCCCTGGCCCCGGAGGACTTGCAACAGCCTTGCAGTCAGTACGACCCCGTGCTGCATGACATCCTGCGGTTCTATCTCGAGGCACACTGCATGGGTGAAGACGACCTGCAGGCCAAGGTCGGCCAGCAGATCCAGATACTGCTGCCCAGGCAACGCTGCAGCCTCGAGCAAGTCGCGCAGATGCTCGGCCTGCATGCCAGGACCCTGCAGCGACGCCTGGCGAACGAAGGGGTCGAGTTCGAGTACCTGGTGGAGCAGACGCGGTGCCGACAGGCCAGGTCCTTGTTGCAAAACACCGCGTTGAGCGTTACGCAGATCGCCCAGGAACTTGGCTATCGACGTACCGCTTCATTCTGCCGGGCCCATGCGCGTTGGTACGGTTGTACGCCATTGGAACATCGCCAGTCGCAACTCCAGGATAAAGAAGCGGCGGTCGGTCACTGATAAAACAGCGTGCCCCCATGTGCATCTTGCGACACACCTACTTCGCCATGGGCAGGCGTGTGCCATTCATCCCGCCACGTGGTCTGCCGAGTATTTGCTGGTTTTTACATCGAATGGGGTGTGGCAAGACCTGTCGTCCAAAGGTGATGGTCCGTACTCATCTTTTTGAACGTTTTTGCCTTCCGCCGACCCTGTCGCGAAAAGACAACCCTGGCCTGCATGGACGCCAGGAAATGCAGCTACCCTTGCCCAGCAGTACGAAACATACCGCTGGCAATTACCGACAACGGTAGAGCGCCCCCTAGCAAAAGGAGCTTGTCATGATCGCCCTCGCTACACCGTTGAATAGACAAGAACACTATTGCCTGGGATCGAGGGTGCGCAAGGCAAACTCGATGAGTTGATGAACGACATGGACAACTTCGAATTCTGGTTCCCCGGTGTAATGCCCTGATTGCTCCATTGACGCAGTCCGGCGTCAAGGCAGGGCAGCGGCGTCCGCCGATGCCCTGCCTCCTTTTTCAAGTGCCCGACTAGGCTTGGCAGGGCCATGGGAAGACAGGGAGGTGTTCATGTCCAGAAATGCAGCGTGCTGGAGCGGCTATTGCTCGATACTGCTTGCCGCCAGCGCCGTGAATGCGGCCGAAGGGGGCGACGGCGCTGCCCAGGCCAACAACCCATTGGCGAACATGACGGCCTTCAATATCCAGAACTACTACATCGGGGACCTGAGCGAGTCGGACGAAACGGCCAACCAGGCCTGGTTTCGCTTTGCCAAGCCATTCGACCTTGGCGATAGCAAATGGCTGCTGCGCGCCTCGCTGCCGGTCAATACCTTTCCAACCCCGCCCAACGGGCACAAGGAAACCGGCATCGGCGACCTGAACGTGTTCGCCGCCTATCTGCTGGATGTCGGTAATCCTGCCGTCAGCTTCGGTGTCGGGCCACAGGTCACGGCGCCCACGGCCAGCAAGGACGAGTTGGGCAGCGAGCGATGGTCGGGCGGCCTGGTCAACGTCTTGTTCAATGCCAGTTCCCCGGTTTTCCAGTATGGCTACCTGCTGTCCTGGCAACACAGCTTCGCCGGCAATGACAACCGTGAAGACGTCAATGCCGCAGCGTTCCAGCCCTTTGCGTTCTATCAGTTGGGCAAGGGCACCTACCTGCGTTCCACACCCATCTGGTCGTACAACTTCGAGAACGACGCCTACAGCGTTCCCCTGGGCATCGGCATTGGCCAGGTCATCAAGAAAGACAAGACCGTCTACAACTTCTTTATCGAACCTCAGTTTTCAGTGGCCGATGACGGCCCCGGGCAACCACGATGGCAGATATTCCTTGGCCTGAACCTGCAGATTCTCGATTGATTTCTTCTGCCATTGCCCAACGAGACCCTGTCATTTCACTACGGACAAGAGCACTGAAACGACATGACGAACAAGCACCGAGCCCACAGGGCACCTGTAGCCAACAGCGCGAAGGACGACACGTCGCTGGACGCTGCTTGCACGCCGGTTCCCGGCCCCCTATCGCCCTGCCCGGCCTTGCGCCGGGCACTGGCCTGCGCACTCCTGCTCACCGCCAGCCACGCGTCCGCCGGTGGCATCTTCATCTATGAAACCGGGCAGGAAGGGAACGGCCTGGCCAATGCCGGATCCGCCGCACTGGCCACCGATCCCAGCGTATTGATGAACAACCCGGCAGGCATCACCCAGCTGCAAGGCACCCAGGTCAGTGCCAACGCCCAGGTGATCCTCGGCGACCTGCGCTTCTCGCGCGGTGGCGACAATCAGTTCGAGGGCAACGAAGGGGGCAATGGCCTGGAGTACCTGCCCGGCGCAAGCCTGTTCATCAGCCATCAGCTCGACGACCGGGCGGCGATCGGCTTCGGCATGTACGGGAACTTCGGCCTGGCACTGGACTACGATGATGACTGGGCCGGTCGCTACTTCACCCAGGAGGCTGCGGTCATCGGTGTCTCGTTCCAGCCGACCCTGGCGTACAAGTTCACCGACGAGCTTTCCGTCGGTATCGGTCCACGCATCATGTATGGCTACTACCGCACCGAAATGGCGATCAACAACAACCTGCTGGGCCTGCGGAACCGCCCGGACGGCCAGCTGGAATACCAGGACACCGACGTCGGTACCGGCGTCAACCTCGGCGTGCTCTACCAACTGTCCCCGCGCACGACCGTGGGCCTGGCCTACACCAGCAAGATCAAGCTGGAGTTCGAGGACAGCCCTCATGTGCGCAACATCAGCAACCCGCTCCTCAATGCCGGCTTGCGTCGCCTCGACTCCCTGGAGCTGGACCTCAACGTGCCGCAGACCGTGACCTTCAGCGTGGCGCACGACCTCGACGAGCAATGGAAACTGCTCGGCAGCCTCGGCTGGCAGGACTGGAGCGACTTCGGCGATGTCGGGGTCGACGTGGACGCCAACGGCGGTGGCGTCAGCCGTACGGTCGATCGCAAGTACAAGGACACCTGGCATGCCTCGATCGGTGCCATGTACCAGGCCACGCCCCGGGTTCGCTGGAGCCTGGGGCTGGGGTACGACAGCTCCGCGGTGGACGATGACGACCGCACGGTCGACAACCCCATGGGCGAGGCCTGGCGCCTGGCGACCGGCATCAACTACCAGGTCGACGAAGGCCTCGACCTGCACCTGGCCTATACCCTGATCTGGCTGGGCGACATGGACGTGGAGCAAACCAAGGCACGCTCGGGCAACACGCTGTCAGGCAGCTACGACAACAGTGCCTTGCACATCATCGGAGGTGGAGCGACCTGGCGCTTTTGAGAGCGAGACCCAACACGCACTACGCATGGCTGCAGAGAATGCTGACTGTCATCAGGAGAAACCCCATGAAACTCAAGTCGATCGCTTCAACCCTGTGCCTTTCCTCGTTACTGCTTTCCGGTTGCGCGAGTAAGTACGTGGAGCCCGATCAATACTCTGGCTTCCTCAAGGACTACAGCATCCTGAAGGAAGAGAAATCGCCCAGTGGCGCCCCGGTCATGCGCTGGATCAAGCCAGGCGTCGATGTGAACAGCTATACCAGCATCTACATCGAACCCAGCCAGCTCTATCCGAGGCCACAACCGACCGAGAAAATACCGCAATCGACCTTGCAGGGCATCACCCAGTACTACGACCAGGCGCTGAAGACCCAGTTCTCCAAGGTCCTGCCCCTGGCGCAGAGCCCGGGTCACGGCGTGCTGGTCGTACGCCCGGCGATCACCGGGGTCAGTGCCTCCACCAAAGGGCTGCGTCCTTACGAGGTCATCCCGATCGCCCTGGTGGCGGCGGGCATCAGCACGGCGACGGGCATTCGTGACCAGGACACCAGCATCGCCACCGAGGCGGCGTTCCTCGACGGCAACACCAACGAGGTGGTTGCCGAGGTCGTGCGCAAAGGCGCCGGGGCCGACCTGGATAACTCGTCCCAGGTCATGCAGGCCAAGGATGCACGGGCCGTGCTCGATGGCTGGGCACAGGACATGGTCAAGTCCTTCCAGGCCCTGAAGAAATAAACTGTGCAGCCCGCTGCGCGCCGGTGGTCGCAGCGGGCCGGCACCTCGCCTTCCTCCAGGGAATGACAACTCAGGCGTGATGAATCATGGACAGCATCCGCGGTACCGCACTGCTTCAATTTGGCGAACTCCTGGCTGAATACGGCAGGTCGCAGCGTGACTTCCTGCGTCCGCTGCGCATCGACCTCGACGTCGTCGGGAGCTACGAGAAAACCCTGCCCTACAAAAACCTGGTGCAGCTCTTCGAAGGCAGCGCAAATGCCTTGAGCCTGCCCCAGTTCGGCCTGGAGCTCGGCAAGCGCCAGGGCTCCACGCTCATGGGGCCGCTCCGCCACCTGGCCACTTCGGCACCTACCATCGGCCAGGCCCTGGTCGCCGTGATCCGCTACATGCGCAACTACAGCCCATCGATCCACTATCGGCTCGAGCATCGCCCAGGCCAGGCCCTGCTGTATTTCCACAACTCCCTGCCCGGCTCCGAAGAGACGCCGCAGATCGTCGAAAAATCGGTGCTGGCGGCGCGGCTGCTGGTCGGCGAGCTGCACGGCACGGTGTTCCGCCCGCGAGCGGTGACCTTCCGGCATGCGCCGCTGGGCGAACCAGACGGCTACCAGCGTTACTTCGACTGCCCGGTGATGTTCCAACAGGAGCACAACTGCCTGTTCTTGCCCCCGGAAATCCTGCGTGAGCCGTGCATACGCCATGACGCGGTGCTGCATTCGATCGTGCGCTTCTACCTCGAGACCCACGACAGCCAGGCCGACGACCTGTGCGCACAGGTCGAGCGCCGGATCCAGACAATGTTGCCCAGCCACCGCTGCACCTTGGAGCAGGTGGCGCAAGCGCTCGACCTGCACCCGCGCACGCTCCAGCGACGGCTGGCCCGCGATGGCGTGGACTTCGAGGCGCACCTGGACCGTATCCGCCGCCGCCAGGCCGAGCACATGCTGCGCACGACCAGCCTGAGCGTCGGCCAGATCGCCAGCGAGCTGGGCTATCGGCGCACCACCTCGTTCTGCCGTGCCCATCAACGCTGGTTCGACATGACCCCTTCGGAACATCGCAAGGAATATGGCGACCCGCTGATCGCCAGGCTCGTGGGCGACGAAAAGGCGCCTGAAGACTGATACCGCTTCCCCCTGGACCCTGCCCTGGAGGCCACCATGTTCCAATTCGTCAAGACCACGATAGCGGGCGGCGTACTGTTCATCCTCCCCCTGGTGCTGGTGGTGGTGCTGATCGAGAAGGCGATCCATTTGCTGAGCGCGCCCTTGCAGAAGGTGCTGCCGTTCTTCGCCGGCTTCAGCATCGCGGGCGTCACCGCGGTTTCGATCGTCGCTGTCATCGCCCTGGGCTGCCTGTGCTTCGTTGCCGGGCTGCTGGCGCGCACCGCATTTGCCGCCAGGGTCCTGCAAGGGCTGGAAAACCGCGTCCTGGGTAACCTGCCTGGCTACCAGTTGCTCAAGGATGCAACGGCCCGCCTCACTGGCATGGAGAACATCGACGGGGCGAAGGTCGGGTTGCTTGCGGAAAACGATGGCTACCGTTTCTGCCTGGTGCTCGAAGCCCTCGACGAGTGGCTGCTGGTGTACCTGCCGGACGGTGGGCCTGCCGGGGGCACGGCAGGCGAAGTGCGTGTGATGCCCAAGGCGCTGGTACAGATCACCGATATCCCCTGGCTTGGGTTGCTTGCGTGCCTGCGCCGAGGGGGGCGCGGGGCACTGGAACTGTCGGCAGGTGTTCTGAAGGAATAGGCCATTTCAACGGCCATCCATGGCTGCCGCGCAGCCTCAGGATCTATCAGGCGCCGCCCATCGTAAAGACGATCCGCTCGCGCCCCACTCAATCCCCCTTCCCCGCCCCATGGATGAAATGCCGGATCCGCACCTCGACCCCGGTAGCCTGGAACCGCCGGGCAGCCGCCTCGATCTTCAGCTCCGCGCGGGTCACCCGCTGGTGATGCCGAAGGTGTTCGAGCCAGGACTCGTCGACGAAGAACTCCAGCCAATGGCGCGGGTTCTCGCTGTCCTGGACCAGCCCCCAGGACACCGCGCCATTGCGTTTGCGCATGCCGCGCACCTCCTGCATCGCAGCCTGGAAGGCGGCCGCGTGGTCGGGGTCGATGTCATAGTCGAGGGTGACCATGACCGGGCCACGCTCCTGGTCCATCCCTTGCGCAAGGATCGGCGCGGGCCAGTGCAGCGAAGGCGCCACGTCATCGGCCTCGGTGCTCGGCAGCCGGTAACGGAGGTTGGCCAGCAACCCGAGCAGCAGGACGCCACCGGCGACCACCAGTGCCAGGGAAATCCCCGCGTGGCTGGCAACGACGCCCCAGAGCGTGCCGCCGGCGGCCATGCTGCCGAAGAACACCAGGATGTACACGGCCAGGCCCCGCGCACGTACCCAGGCCGGCACCGAGGTCTGGGCCGCGACCTGGAAGCTGGACAACACGGCGATCCACGCCACGCCGCTGAGGAACATCACCGGCACCAGCACGTACAGGCTGCGGAAGGTCGCCAGCGCCAGCAGCACCAGGACGTAGAGCACAGTGGCCAGCATGACCAGGCGTTCGGTGCCCAGACGAGCGCGCAAGTCGGGCAGTTTCATCGCGCCCAGCACGGCGCCGACACCGACACTGGCCAGCAGCAGGCCGAACACGGTGGCATCGCCTTGCATCTGCGTGCGCACCACCAGCGGCAACAACGAGGTACCGGCGCTGGCCCCGACGAAGAAGGCGAACGCCCGTACCAGGACCGCCTGCAGCGGGCGCGAACTGCGGCTGTAACGCCAGCCGGCGCGCAGCGCGCCGAACAACCGTTCGGCCGGCAGGACGCTGGGCGACGGCTCGCGCTTCCAGGTCAGCAACACCAGGATCACCGCGAAGAACGACACGCCATTGAGTGCGAAGGTCAGCCAAGGGCCAACCAGGCTGACCAAGGCGCCGGCGATGGCAGGGCCGATGGCTCGTGCCAGGTTGACGCCCACGCTGGAGAGCGCGACGGCCGCCGGCAGGTCGGCCTTGTCCACCAACTCAGGCGTCGTCGCGCTCCAGGCGGGCATCATCAGCGCCGTGCCGATGCCCATGCACAGGGTCAGCGTCAGCAGCAGCCAGACCCCGATCAACCCCGACAGGCTCAACCCCGCCAGCAGCACGGCGATGGTCGCCATCCACAGCTGCACCCCCAACAGATACCTGCGTTTGTCGACGATGTCGGCCAACGCGCCAGCCGGCAATGCCAGGAAGAACATCGGCAAGGCGCCGGCGACCTGGACCAGGGCGACATGCAGCGGGTTGGCGGACAGGGACGTCATCAGCCAGCCGGCACCGACTTCGTGCATCCAGGTGCCGATGTTCGAGGCGATGCTGGCCAGCCATAGCCAGCGGAAGGTGGTTTGGCGCAAGGGGCTCCAGGCGCTCGGGACAGGTGCGTTCATGGGTCAGAACCAACCGTTGAGTGGATATTCGACAACCAGGTACAAGCGATCGATGTCATCGCCGCCCTGTGCCCGGTTGCCCCGGTGGCTGACGTGCGACACGGACAGGGACAGGTCCTTCGCCACGCCGGCACTGAAGGTGTAGCGCAGGTCGAGGTCGCGCTCCCAGTGGCGCCCGCCCTTGCCTTGCAAAGGCTGGTAGCTGTCGCTCGACCGGTCCCAGGGATTGTAGGCGCCGCCCGCCGGGGCGTGGCTGCCGTCGATGTTGCGGCCGCTGACATAACGGGCCATGAAGGTCAGCCCAGGGATGGCGAATGCCGCCAGGTCGAGGTCGTAGCGCAGTTGCCAGGAGCGCTCGTGCGGGCCGTTGAAGTCAGCGTACTTGATCGAGTTGGCCAGGTAGATCGAGTCGCCACCGATGAAGTCGAACGGCGTGTCGCCGTGGATGTGCTGGTACGCCACCGACAGCGCCTGGCCGCTGAAGGCATAGCGGGCCTGCAGGCTGTAGGCCAGGGTGTCGATGGCCCCGGCCCGGGCGCGGCCTTGGTCGAGGGTCTTGTAGAGATTGCCGTCCAGGCTCCACGGGCCCTGGGCGAGATTCAGGTTCAGGTAGCCCTGGCGCCAGGTGTCGTCCAGTTGCGCCAGGTAGACCGCCGTGCCCAGGCCGTTGCCAGGCGCGAAGGTGGCCCCGGCAAAACCGAGGGCGGCCCCTTCGGTCGTTGCCCCGTAGCCGGCGAAGTCATCATGCCCCGAACTGCCGTTCTGCCGCTTGAAGCGGGTAAAACGCCCGGCCTGCAAGCGCAGGCCTTCGCGTTCTTGGCTATCGAGCAGCACGCCGGTGGCATATTCCGGTTGCAGGCGCTTGTCGCCGGTATCGAGCACGGGGGTCTGCACCGTCATCTCGCCGTAGCTGAGCAGGCTCTGGCCCACGCGCAGCTTCACTGCAGCCCCCGCATCGGCATAGTCGTCGGCATTGTCTCCCCCGCTGTCGTGAGGCAGCAGACCGGTACCGGCATGCCCTCGCCCGCCATCGAGCTTGATCCCGAGAAAGCCATGGGCATCGATGCCCAGGCCAACCGTCCCGGGCGTGAAGCCGGACTCGAGCGTTGCGATGAAGCCTTGGGCCCATTCCCGCTGGTAGCCCTGGGGCGCGCCTGGGGCATGGCGGAAGTCGTTGTGAAGAAAGAAGTTCCGGCTGAGCAGCGACCACGTGCCCTGCTCCGTGCCGGGCACGGCAGGTTCTGCGCTGGCGTGCAGGCTCGCGAGCACGAGCGCGCCGCTGGCCATGCGCCGGGCCATGATTGCCATTTGCAGAGGGTCTCCAGGGAAACACGCGGGCCGGAGACCCGGCCCGCGGTGCAAGGTCAGAAGGCGAAGCAAGAGCAGCCGAACGCGCCCCAGAAGCCCTGGTAGTCGCTGACCGGTACATTGGCGCGCCGCGCCCTGTCGTGCTGGTGCGCATGCACCGCGCAGGCGCCTACGCACTGGTGCACCTGCGCCGTCAGCGGCGCCGCCGGTTTCCAGTGCCCTGGCACCTTGTTCACCGGGGACCAGTCCGGCATCACCGGCAGGGCCGGCGGTGCCAGCTTGTCGAACTCCGCCGCGGCATGGACGACCTTGCCATCCACCACCGTGAGCACCGACTCCAGCCACTTGATCGCCTCTTCCTCGACGCTGAAGTAGTCGGCGGACAGCGCGATCAGGTCGGCGAACTGGCCGACCTTGATCTGCCCCTTCTTGCCCTGTTCGCTGGAGAACCAGGCGCTGCCCTGGGTGAACAGCTGCAGGGCGGTATCGCGCCCAAGGCCCTGGGGGTACAACTCAAGGCCACCCACGGTCTTGCCGCTGACCAGCCAGTACAGGGCGGTCCAGGGGTTGTAGCTGGCCACCCGGGTGGCGTCGGTCCCCGCCCCCACCGGCACGCCTTCGGCGAGCATGCGCTGGATCGGCGGCGTCGTCTCGGCGGCCTTGGCGCCGTAGCGGTCGACGAAGTACTCGCCCTGGAAGGCCATGCGATGCTGGATGGCGATACCGCCGCCCAGCGCCCGAATGCGCTCGATGTTCCTCGGGCTGACCGTTTCGGCATGGTCGAAGAACCATGGCAGGCCATTGAACGGGATATCGCGGTCGACCTTCTCGAACACATCGAGCATGCGCGAGATGGACTCGTCGTAGGTCGCGTGCAGGCGGAACGGCCAGCGCTGCTCCACCAGGTGGCGAACCACCGGCTCCAGTTCCTGCTCCATGGTCGCCGGCAGGTCCGGGCGCGGTTCGAGGAAGTCCTCGAAGTCGGCGGCGGAGAACACCAGCATCTCCCCTGCGCCGTTGTGGCGGAAGAAGTCGGAGCCGTCGCCGGGCTTGACCAGCTTGCTCCAGTTCTGGAAGTCGGCCAGTTCTTCCTTGGGCTTCTGGGTGAACAGGTTGTAGGCGATGCGCACGGTCAACTGGCCTTGGTCGGCCAGTTCCTGGATGACCTGGTAGTCGTCGGGATAGTTCTGGAAACCACCGCCGGCATCGATGGCGCTGGTGACGCCAAGACGGTTCAGTTCGCGCATGAACTGGCGAGTGGAGTTGACCTGGTACTCCAATGGCAACTTCGGCCCCTTGGCCAGGGTGGCGTAGAGGATCATCGCGTTGGGGCGGGCGATCAGCATGCCGGTCGGCTCGCCGCTGGCATCGCGCTGGATCTCGCCGCCGGGCGGGTTCGGCGTGTTGCGGTCGTAGCCGACGACCTTGAGCGCCGCTCGGTTGAGCAAGGCGCGGTCGTACAGGTGGAGGACGAACACCGGCGTGTCGGGCGCCGCCTTGTTCAGTTCCTCCAGCGTCGGCATGCGTTTCTCGGCGAACTGGAACTCGGTCCAGCCACCGACCACCCTCACCCACTGCGGTGCGGGGGTGCGGTCGGCCTGGTCCTTGAGCATGCGCAGGGCATCGGCCAGGGACGGCACGCCCTCCCAGCGCAGCTCGAGGTTGTAGTTGAGCCCCCCGCGGATCAGGTGCAGGTGGGAGTCGTTCAGGCCGGGAACCACGGTGCGCCGGTTAAGGTCGATGGTGCGGGTCGCGGCGCCGCGCAAGGCCATCGCCTCGGCATCGCTGCCGACCGCGATGAAGCGGCCATCCTTGATGGCCACGGCCGTGGCACTGGGTTTTTCGGGATCGACGGTATGCAAACGGCCATTGAAAAGAATCAGATCGGCGGTCATGGAACCCCCTGAATGGTTGGCATGGGCCGGGTCGCTGGCGCTGGCGAAAGGCAACGAGAACCAGAGCGCGCCCGCGGCCCCGAGTACGGTGGTAGCGGCAAGGAAGTGGCGACGGCTGTCGTTGGGTGGGTCCTGGTTCATGGCGTTCTACTCGCAAGGCCGACACAGGTCGGCACCGATGGCGTGGCACGGCCGCTCCAAGCAGACGGCAAGCGGTTCGCAGGCCGCACGGGTCGGAAGTCAGCATAGCCCGCCATCGCTGGAATGAACGGCCCGCGGCAGCGCCCATGGCGCCACCGGCGAGCCTGTTCCGATCAGTGGCCTTCGGAGGCGTTGAACATGGTCTTGGCGTAGATCAGGCCCAGGCCATAGGCGCCGCCATGGGCGATGGAGGTCTGCACGGTCTCGTTATAGGTTTCGCCCCGGGCCCAGTCGCGCTGCAGCTCGAGCAGGTATTGCAGCGACGTCATGGGACGCGCGCCCAGCTGGATCATGCGCTCCATGGCGTGCTGGTGCGCTTCGTTGGAGACATCGCCACAGGCATCGGCGATGACATAGACCTCGAAGCCCTGGTCCAGCGCCGACAGGGCCGGACCGACGATGCACACCGAGGTCCACAGGCCGGCGAGAACGATCTTGTTCTTGCCGAATGCATTGACCTCGACGGCGATGCGTTCATCTTCCCAGGTATTCATGGTGGTGCGGTCGATCACCTTGTGTTCGGGGAATACCGAGCGGATCTCATCGAAAATCGGCCCGGAGAAGCTTTTTTCCGCCACGGTGGTGAGGATCGTCGACACCTTGAACTCCCTGGCGGCCTTGGACACCAGCGCGGCGTTGTTGCGCAGCGTCACCGCATCGATCGACTTGGTGGCGAAGGACATCTGCGACTGATGATCGATCATGATCAGGGTGTGGTTGCTCGGATCGAGCAGGGTCTTGCCAGGCGCAGCTTTTGCGATAGCCATGGGATACAGCCTCTGGTTGTGTTGTCGAGCCCAGACTGTGTGGCATGTGCCTTGGCAGCTTCTTGTACGAATGATCCTGATTTGTATGTTTGTGCCCTGGTGGCAATGTCGGCCAGCGCTGGGGGCCGCATCGCGCCCCAGGGCTACAAATCGCCACTCAACTGCCCGGCCCGGGCCCAAGGCGCGATGGACAGATGAGCCGCCAGAAACTCCAGCAGCAGCGTGACACGAGCGGGCCGGAAGCTGCCGGGCGGTGTGACCAGGTGGATGGCGATATCGGCGAATCGCCAGTCGGGCAGCACCTCTTCCAACACACCCGCCTGCAGCGCCTCCCAGACGATGAACTCCGGCTGCAGGGCCAGGCCCTGGCTGGCGAGCAAGGCAGGCCCCAGCAGGTCGGCATTGTTGCTGCGCAGGCTCCCCTGCACCGGCACGCTGAAATCACCCTGGGTCGCATGGCGAAACGTCCAGCGCTCGGGCGTGGGCAGGTTGGTGTAGATCAGGCACTGGTGCTGCCCCAGGTCCCGCGGGTGCTGCGGTCGCCCGTGGCGCGCCAGGTAGGCCGGCGTGGCCACCAAGGGGCGGCGCACGGCGCAAAGCCGGCGAGACCTGAGCGTGGAGTCCGGCAGCTCGGCGATGCGCAGCGCGACATCGTAACGGCCAGCCACCACGTCGACGATGCGATCGTCCAGGGACAGGTCGAGCTCGATCTGCGGGTAGCGCTGTTGAAAGACCGGCAGCAACGCCGCGAGGTACTTCAGGCCGAACGACATGGGCGCCGCCAGGCGTATCCGCCCCTTCGCCACGTTGGCCTGCAGGGAGGCCTGCGCTTCGGCGGCGCGCCCCTCCTCCAGGATGCGCTGGGCACGCTCCCAAGCCTGCTGGCCCGTGCTGGTCAGCTCCAGGCGGCGCGAGGTGCGATGCAGCAGCGCGGCGCCCAGGCGCCGCTCCAGCCGGCCGATGGCCTTGGACACCGTCGGCTGGGAGATGCCCAGCACCTGCGCGGCACCGGCGAATGAACCACTGTTGGCGACCTGGGCGAAGATTGCCCAGGCTTCCAAGTCTGGAAGGTTTTTCATCGAAAAAATGGCATGCATGAAATGCCATTCATTCTATTCAGCGTATCGGCCGTTCTCAATACTATGCTTGGCAGGCCTTGGCCAAGCGAGGCTGCCACCCAGCCCCTTGGCCCTGAGTGGAACTCTGAAGGGAAGGAGCACGCCCATGCGCTTTACGTTGCCAGCCAAGCGCCCGACGAACCCGGGGAAGGCTTCTCATATGGCGCAACCAGGGAACTACTCGATCGTGCGCAATCGCGAAGATCACCCCGACCCCGAGCTTCGCCTGGACATTCCCTGTGCCGACGCCTACACCGTCATCGTCCAGCTTCAGGATTTCGCCGCGCACAAGCTGTGGCGTGGCCGCGACCTGGCCTTTGTCGGCGGCCACGCACGCCAGAGCGTGTCCATCGCCTACCTGGGCGATGAGTTGCGCTGCCAGCACCTGGCGGCCTACGACAACATCAGGTTCACCGTGCCACGCCACACAATCCGCTCGTTGTTCTACGAAGCTGGCAGCCCGACGGACCAAGGGCTGGAGCGGGTCCTGAGCCAGGTCGATCCGGTCAGCTACTACCTGTCCCAAGCCTTGCTGCCAGCGATGACCCAGCCCGGCGAAGCCAACCAGCTGTTCATCGACCAGGTGGTGCTCGCCCTGCTCACCCACCTCGACGATCGCTACGGCAAGGCCGTGCTGGCCAACGAGAACGGCAAGGGACTGTGCCCTTGGCAGTTGCGCCGGGCCAAGGAGATGATCGCCAGCCACTTGGTCGAGGGCCTTTCGGTCGAACGCCTGGCGCAGGAATGCTCGCTGTCGCGCAGCTATTTCACCCGGGCCTTCAAGCGCAGCACCGGCCTGTCTCCCCATGAATGGCTGATGAAGCTGCGTATCGACAAGGCCAAGACGCTGATGACGCAGAGCCACCTGCCCCTGTCGCAGATCGGCCTGGAATGCGGTTTCGCCGACCAGTCGCACCTTTCCCGGGTGTTCCTCAAACAGGTTGGCGTCGCGCCGGCCAGCTGGCGTCGCGCCCAGCGACACGGCAACGACGAGCAGGGCACATAGGTGCAAAGCCGGCACATTCATTCAAGAAACCTCGCACGGACGAGGCTAGCGTAGTCACCAGCACCGCAAACCGAGGGCGGCCCGATGACCCATGACCTGTCTCAAGATGTCGCGACATTGCTGGTACGCCACTGTGTGAAACAAGGCGCGGAACAGGACTATGAGCAGTGGCTGCGCCGCACCGTGGCCACGGCCAAGCGCTACCCGGGCCACCTCGGCGTCGATGTGATGCGTAACCGCGACGCCGGCCAGCATCAATTCACCTCCGTCATTCGCTTCGCCAGCACTGCCCAACTGCAGGGCTGGCTCGACTCCGACGAGCGTCGCCAACTGGTCGCGCAAGTGGCCCCGCTGCTGGTCGATGGCGACCGCACCGAGGCGAACGCCGACCGCGAGTTCTGGTTCACGCCCTCCGAGCAAGGCAGCGCGCCGGTGCGCTGGAAGCAGGCCTGCGTCACCTTCCTGGTGATCCTACCCCTGAGCCTGGGCGTGCCGCTGCTGTGGCAGCCGCTGTTCGCCCGCTGGCCCTGGCTGGGGGGTTATGTGGCCAGCAACGTGCTGATCACGCTCAGCATCGTGCTGCTGGTGGTGTATATCTTCATGCCCCAGGTCACACGCTGGTTCGCCCCCTGGTTGGAGAACAAGCGCAGCGGGGCGTAGCCCTGGCCGTGGTCGCGTAGGTGTTTTCCTTGGCCTGGGTTGTCGCGTAGAGTTTCCCCACGCGAACCAAGGCACCGCATCACGCATGGACAAATACGCGCCACGCCAGTGGCTTCCCCACGAAAAGCCCAGCCTGCCCGGCTCGCCATCGACCCCTTTGCATGCCCCGGCCAAGCGCCTGGCCTTTGGCGTGGTCGGCCTGCTGGTGGCCATCACCGGTGGTTTGGGCAACGCCCTGGTGGTCGCCAACCTGCCGTTCCTGCAAGGCGCCCTGGGCGCGACCAGCGCGGAAATGGCCTGGCTGCCCGCCGCCTTCGTGATGACCAACGTGTCGATGAACCTGCTGCTGGTGAAGTTCCGCCAGGAGTTCGGCCTGCGCGCCTTCACCGAAGTGTTCCTGGTGCTCTATGCCCTGGTGACCTTCGCCCACCTGTTCGTCAACGACCTGAACTCGGCCATCGCCGTGCGCGCGGCCCACGGCATGGTCGGGGCGGCGCTGAGCTCGCTGGGCCTGTACTACATGATCCAGGCCTTCCCCGCGCAGTGGCGCCTGAAGGCCATGGTGCTGGGCCTGGGTGCCTCGCAGCTGGCGGTACCGCTGGCCCGGGTGTTCTCCGAGGACTTGCTGCAGATCGCCGAGTGGCGCGGCCTGTACCTGTTCGAGCTGGGCCTGGCGCTGGCCGCGCTGGGCTGCGTGCTGCTGCTCAAGCTGCCGCCGGGCGACCGCTTCAAGACCTTCGAGCCGCTGGACTTCCTGACCTTCTCGCTGATGGCCAGCGGCACCGCCCTGCTCTGCGCCGTGCTGTCGCTGGGACGCATCGACTGGTGGCTGGACGCGCCGTGGATCGGCGTGGCCCTGGCTGCGTCCATCGCCCTGGTGTGCTCGGGGCTGGCCATCGAGCACAACCGCCGCAACCCCTTGCTGATGACCCGCTGGCTGGGCAGCGCCGCGGTGATCCGCCTGGCCCTGTGCGTGATCCTGATCCGCATGGTCACCTCGGAACAGTCCACCGGCGCGGTGGGCTTCCTGCAGGGGTTGAACATGGGCAGCGAGCAGATGCGCACCCTGTACGCGATCATGCTGCTGGGCGCGGTCTGCGGGCTGGTCACCAGCGCTCTGACCATCAACCCCGCGCACCTGGTCACGCCGCTGTTCATCTCGCTGGCGGCGATGGCCACCGGGGCCTTCATGGACAGTGCCTCGAGCAACCTGACGCGCCCCGGGCAGATGTACCTGAGCCAGTTCATGCTGGCCTTCGGCAGCACCTTCTTCCTCGGCCCGTCCATGGCCCTGGGCATCAGCCATGTGCGCACCAACCCGCGCAATCTGGTGAGCTTCTCGGTGATGTTCGGGATCTGCAACAACCTCGGCGGCTTGATCGGCTCGGCCCTGCTGGGCACCTTCCAGACCGTGCGCGAGAAGTTCCACTCCAGCAACCTGGTCGACCAGCTGAGCGCCCTCGAACCGTTGGTCGCGGCGCGGGTCCAAGGTGGCGGCGCCAGCTACGCCGGCATCATCCATGACCCGGCCCTGCGCAACGAGGTCGGCATGCGCCTGCTGGCCAACGCGGCCACCCGCGAGGCCAATATCCTCGCCTATAACGATGTCTTCATGCTGATCGGCGCCATTGCCGTCGCGACCATGATCTGGATCCTCATCCGCGGCAGCTGGGTCAAGTACGCGACCCGGCAGGCCCCCTCCCCCGACACCACCAGTGGCGCTTCGACCCGATGACCCAACCGACCCAGTCCACGACCACCACCGCCATCGCCGAGACCCCGGAAGGCACTACGCCACCCAGCGAGCCGAGCAGCCCGGTACGCTCGCGGCGCGTGCGCATCCTCTCGTCGGTCAGCTTCGCCTGCGTGGCCCTGGCCGGCATCCTGCTGGTGCTCTATGCCTGGCGCCTGCCGCCGTTCAGCAGCGCCATCGAAAGTACCGAGAACGCCCTGGTGCGTGGCCAGGTGACGATCATCGGCCCACAGCTGGGCGGCTATATCGTCGAGGTGCCGGTGCACGACTTCCAGTTCGTCAAGGCTGGCGACCTGCTGGTGCGCCTGGACGACCGCATCTACACGCAGCGCCTGGCCCAGTCCATCGCCCAGTTGCAACAGCAGCAGGCGGCACTGGCCAACAACCTGCAGCAGCGCAAGAGCGCCGAGGCCACCATCGCCCAGCGCCAGGCGGCCATCGACGATGCTGCGGCGCAGGCCGCCAAGGCCCAGGCCGACCTGCGGCGCAACGAGGCGCTGGTCAGCGATGGCTCGGTGTCCCAGCGTGAACTGGACCTGAGCCGGGCCAGCCATGCCGCGGCGATCGCCAGCCTGGCCCAGGCCAGGGCGGCGCTGGAGATCGCCCGCCAGGACCGGGAGACGGTGATCGTCAACCGCGCTGCCCTGGAAGCGGCGGTGGAGAATGCCAAGGCCGCCGTGGAGCTGGCCCGCATCGACCTGGACAACACCCGGGTGACGGCCCCGCGCGATGGCCAGCTGGGGCAGATCGGCACCCGCCTGGGGGCCTACGTCAACCCGGGCGCGCAACTGATGGCGCTGGTGCCCGATACCCTGTGGGTGATCGCCAACATGAAGGAAACGCAGATGGCCAACGTGCGCATCGGCCAGCCGGCGACCTTCACCGTCGATGCCCTCGATCATTTGCGGTTGCGCGGCCACGTGCAGCAGATCTCGCCGGCCACCGGCTCGGAGTTCGCCCTGCTGCAGGCGGACAACGCCACCGGCAACTTCGTCAAGATCGCCCAGCGGATCCCGGTACGGATCACCGTCGACCCCGACCAGCCCGAGGCACGGCGGCTGCGTCCGGGGATGTCGGTGGTGGTCAGTATCGATACGCGGGAGCAGTGACGGCTGGCCATTGGGGGCTGCTTTGCAGCCCCCAATACTCAGGGCGTCCAGTCCACGCCATGGTCATCCAGGTAGTCATCCACCGCCGCCCCCACCGTTGGGTGGAAGATGTCGGTGCCGATATGGCTGAGCACCTCCAGGCGCAGCAGCTTGTCCTTCACCGGGTCTTTCACCTCCGCCAGGTGCAGCTCGATGCCTGCATTGCGCAGCAATTGCTCCAGCTCGACGAGCATGTCGGCCGAGGTCACGTCCACGCTGGTGACCGGCTCCGCCGCCACCACCACCCGCCGCACCCCGGCCCCGGCGTCGGCGACGGCGTCCAGCACGCAGCGCTGGAACAGCTCGGCATTGGCGAAGAACAACGGCGCATCCCAGCGAAACAGCACCAGCCCCGGCACCCGTCGGGCATGGGGGTAGCGCGACACGTCGTGGTAGCCGCGAATGCCGGCGACCCGGCCAAGCACGGCATAGTGCGGGCGCCAGCCATCCCAGAGGAACTCGATCACCGCGATGACCACCGCCAGGCCAATGCCTGGGACCGCACCGAACACCGCCACGCCGACGAAGCAGGTGATCGACAGCCAGAACTCCCAGCGCTGAATGCGGTAGATGCGCCGCAGGTCCTTGAATTCGAACAAGCCAATCGCCGCCGCGATGACCACCGCCGCCAGGGCGCTTTCCGGCAGGTGGTGCAGCAGGTCGGGCGCCAGCAACAGCAGCAGCGCCACGCCCAGCGCACCGACCACACCGGCCAGTTGGGTCTTCGCCCCTGCCGCCTCGGCCACCGGCGTGCGTGACGAACTGCTGCTGACCGGAATGCCCTGGAACAACCCGGTCGCGAGGTTCGCCAGGCCCAGGCCGAGCATTTCCTGGTTGGGGTCGACCTGGGTGCGGGTCCGGGCGGCGTAGGTACGCGACAGCACGCTGGTATCTGCGAACGACACCAGCGCCACCGCGGCACCGCCGATCAGCACGGTGGCCAGGTCATCCAGGCCGATCAAAGGCAGGGAGAACCCCGGCAGCCCCTCGGGCAGCGCGCCGACCACCGCCACCCCATGGCTGGCCTCCAGGCCCAGTCCACCAGTGGCCAGGGTCGCGAGCAGCACGGCGATGAGAACGCCCGGCACCCGCTCGTAGCGCTTGCACGCGAGGATGATCGCCAGGGTCGCGGCGCCCAACGCGAAGGCGTGCCAGTTGGCCGCGCCATCGAGCAAGGCGCGCAGCAGTTGCGTGGTATCGCCCAGCGGGCCGCTGCTCTGGCTGGAGATACCGAACAGCTTGGGCGTCTGGCTGATCAGTACCGTGAGGGCGATGCCGTTCATGTAGCCGTAGCGGATCGGCTTGGACAACAACTCGGTGACGAACCCCAGCCGCAGCAGGCCGGCAGCGATGCAGATCAGCCCCGACACCAGGGCCATGGCACTGGCCAGGGCGATCGCGCGCGTCGGGTCGCCGGCGGCCAAGGGCAGCACGACGGCCAGGATGATGGGCACCAGCGCCGAGTCCGGCCCCAGCACCAGGATGCGGCTGGGCCCGAACAGCGCATAGGCGAGCAAGGGGACGATGGTGGCGTACAGGCCGTAGATGCCCGGCACGCCCGCGGCCTGTGCGTAGGCGATACCGACCGGCACCAGCATGGCCGTCAGCACCAGGCCGGCGAGCAGGTCCCGGGGCAGGCAGCCCGGCGGGTAGTGGCGCAACAGGCGCAGGCCGGGCAACCAGCGCTGCCAGCCGCCGGCTGGCGCAGCGGCCTTGTACGGTGGCGGCGGGTCCTGCCGGGTCGGTGAGCGATTGTCCATGGGCCCCCTGGCTCAGAAGCGCGGCCCCTCCCCCCCGAAGAGCTTCCAGGCCGCCGATCACTGCAGTATGGATGACGCACGGCGCCTTGCCGGCTCACGCGCAGGCCATGACAAACATCGCCCCAGCGTTTACTGTCGCGCACGCACGCCCTGCCTGCCGGAGTTGTCCCCATGCAACTGAACAACCTGATCCGCCGCCTCGACCTGGTCACCCTGCAACTGTTCGTGGCCATCCACGAGGAAGGCAGCCTGACCCGCGCCGCCACCCGCGAGGCCATCGCGGTCTCGGCGGCGAGCAAGCGCCTGAACGAGCTCGAGGGGGCCCTGGGCTCGCCACTGTTCGTCCGCCAGGCCCGTGGCATGCAGTTGACCCCAGCCGGCGAGACCCTGCTCCACCATGCCCGGCGCATGCTGTTCAACCTGGAGAAGATCGGCCTGGAGCTGGGTGAGCACCTGCAGGGCGTGCGCGGCTACGTGCGCATGCTCGCCAACCTGTCGGCGATCATCCAGTTCCTGCCCGAGGACCTGGCGCTGTTCTGCGCGCACCACGAGCGGATCAAGGTGGACCTGGAGGAGCGGCCGAGCAACGGCGTGATCCAGGGCCTGCTCGACGGGGTCGCCGACCTGGGGATCTGCTCCAGCGACAGCGACACCCGCGAGCTGCTCAAGGTGCGCTACAAGCGCGACCAGCTGGTGCTGGTGCTGCGCGCCGGGCACCCGCTGGCAGGGCATGGCCAGGTGGCCTTCGTCGATGCCCTGGACAACGACTTCGTCGGCCTGCACGCGGCCAGTTCCATCAACATGCGCACCCATGAGGCGGCGCGCCGTGCCGGCAAGGTGCTGCGCCTGCGTATCCATGTGCCGAGCTTCGATGCCGTGTGCCGCATGGTGCAGGCAGACATGGGCGTGGGCATCCTGCCGCGCCAGGCCTTCGAGCTGTTCGGCGGTGCGCTGGGGCTCCAGGCCGTGGCGCTCAGCGACGACTGGGCCGAGCGCGAGCTGCTGCTGGTGGCGCGCGACCTCGACTCGCTGTCGCCGGTCAGCCGGCTGCTGTTCGAGCATTTGCGCGGTGACAGGGGTTGAGAATGGGCTGACAGGCTCACCGGACACCTCGACCGTTCGCATTTGGCGAACGGTAGTTGCCGACACAGGATTGGTGCCCTCGCCCGCGTCGCCGTAGCCTCTGGCACATAGTCCAAGAACAAGAGGTACGCACCATGCCCGCCCCACTCGAAGGTATCAGGGTCCTGGAAATAGGCACACTGATCGCCGCCCCGTTCGCCGCTCGCCTGCTCGGTGAGTTCGGTGCCGAAGTAATCAAGATCGAAGCCCTCGGCCAGGGCGATCCCCTTCGCAAGTGGCGAAAGCTGCACCAGGGCACCTCGCTCTGGTGGTACCTGCAGTCGCGCAACAAGAAATCCCTGGCGCTCGACCTCAAGGCCGCCGAAGGCCTGGAGATCGTCAAGCGCCTGTTGCAAGACACCGATGTACTGATCGAGAACCTGCGCCCCGGCGCCCTGGAGAAACTCGGCCTGGGCTGGGACGTGCTGCACGCGCTGAACCCCAGGCTGACCCTGGTGCGCATCTCTGGCTACGGCCAGAGCGGTCCCTACCGCGACCGCCCAGGCTTCGGCGCCATCGGCGAGGCCATGGGCGGCATCCGCTACACCACCGGCGAACCGGGCTCGGCCCCGGCCCGCGCCGGCGTCAGCCTGGGTGATTCGCTGGCCTCGCTGCACGCCGTCATGGGCGCCCTGCTCTCGCTGTTCAACGTGCGCGCCAACGGTGGCGAAGGCCAGGTGGTGGATGTGTCGCTGGTGGAAAGCGTGTTCAACCTGATGGAGAGCCTGGTCCCCGAATACGACCTGCTCGGCCATGTACGCGAGCGCAGCGGCGGTGCCCTGCCCGGCATCGCACCGTCGAACACCTACCGCACCGCCGACGGCGCCTTCGTGGTCATCGCCGGCAACAGCGACCCGATCTTCCGCCGCCTGATGCACACCATTGGCCGTCCGGACCTGGCCGAGGCCGCCGAGTTCGCCCACAACGATGGCCGCGCCGCCCAGGCCGCGCTGCTCGACGAGGCGATCGAGGGCTGGACCCGTCGCCATCCCATCGCGCAGGTGCTGGCCGCGCTGGAGGCCGCCGAGGTTCCTGCCGGGCGCATCTACTCGGTCGCCGACATCGTCGCCGACCCGCACTACCAGGCGCGCGGCATGCTGCTCGACAGCCAACTGCCAGATGGTACCCCGGTGCGCATGCCGGGCATCGTGCCCAAGCTGTCCGCCACCCCGGGGCGGGTCGACTGGCAAGGCCCGGCGCTGGGTGAACACACCGATGCCCTGCTCGCGGGCATCGGCCTGGGCGAGGACGACATCGCCCGCCTGCGTACCGAGGGGGTGGTGCAATGATCCCGGCCAATCCCGACTTCATGCTGATCCAGGAAGTCGCCCCCCGCGACGGCCTGCAGATCGAACCGACCTGGGTGCCCACCGAAGAGAAGATCGAGCTCATTGACGGTCTCTCGGGCCTGGGGTTCTCGCGTATCGAGGCGGGCTCGTTCGTCTCGCCCAAGGCGATCCCGGCGCTGCGCGACGGCGACGAGGTGTTCCGTGGCATCCGCCGCCAGCCCGGGGTGGTCTACGTCGCCCTGGTGCCCAACCTCAAGGGCGCCGAACGCGCCCTGGCCGTCGGCGCCGACGAGCTGAACCTGGTGCTCTCGGCCAGCCAGTCGCATAACCTGGCGAACATGCGCATGCGCCGCGAGCAGTCCCTGGCCGGTTTCGGCGACATCGTCCAGGCGGTGCACGGGCGCTCGGTCAGCCTCAATGCCACGGTCGCCACCGCCTTCGGCTGCCCGTTCGAAGGGCATATCGACGAAGACCTGGTGCTGCGCCTGCTCGATGCCTACCTCGAACTGGGCGTGCAAGGCGTGACCCTGGCCGATACCACCGGCATGGCCAACCCGCGCCAGGTCGCGCGCCTGGTGCGGCGTAGCCTGGAACGCCTGCCCGCGGCCATGCTCACCCTGCACTTTCATAACACCCGTGGCCTGGGCCTGTGCAACGTACTGGCCGCCTACGAAGCCGGGGCCCGGCGTTTCGACGCGGCCCTCGGCGGGCTCGGTGGCTGCCCCTTCGCCCCAGGCGCCTCGGGCAACATCTGCAGCGAGGACCTGGTCAACCTGTGCGCCGAAACCGGCATCCCCACCGGCATCGATCTGGACGGCCTGCTGAGCCTGTCACGCAGCCTGCCGGCGCTGCTCGGCCACGAGGTGCCCGGGCAACTGGCCAAGGCCGGACGCAATTGCGACCTGCACCCGTTGCCGGAGCACCTGCCCGGCTGAAACACCGCGCCATCCGGGGGCCCCCGGCCCCCACCAGACAACAAGAACAACAGGGCCGCCTGTAGTGCGGCCGACTGGAGAATGAACGATGAGTCTTTCCGCCCTGCAACTGGGCGCCAGCGATGGCGCCGACAGCGAAAAAGCCCTGGTGCGCAAGGTCGCCTGGCGGCTGATGCCGCTGATCATGGTCTGCTACCTGTTCGCCTTCTTCGACCGCATCAACATCAGCTTCGCCAAATTCCAGTTGCAAACCGACCTTGGCTTCAGCGATACCGCCTACGGCCTGGGCGCCAGCCTGTTCGTGGTCGGCTATGTGCTGTTCGAGGTGCCCAGCAACCTGATGCTGTACAAGGTCGGCGCGCGCCGCTGGATCGCCCGCATCATGATCTCCTGGGGCCTGGCCACCGCGGCCATGGTGTTCGTCACCAGCGAGTGGCAGTTCTATGCCCTGCGCTTCATCATCGGCGCCATGGAAGCCGGCTTCGCGCCGGGCGTGCTGTACTACCTGACCCTGTGGTTCCCGCGTCACTACCGGGGCCGCATCACCTCGCTGCTGTTTCTCGCCTCGGCCTTCGCCGGGTTGTTCGGCGCCCCCTTCTCGGGGCTCGTGCTCGACCACCTCGACGGGGTGATGCAGATCCGCGGCTGGCACTGGCTGTTCCTGCTCGGCGGCCTGCCCTGCGTCGGCCTCGGCCTGCTGGTGCTGACCCTGCTCAAGGACCGTGTCGAGGATGCCGGCTGGCTGGACGCCCGGGAGAAACAACTGCTGCTCTCGCGCATCGACCCGCCCCAGGCCGCCCACGGCCAGGGCTCGCTGCTGCAAGCGATCCGTATTCCCGGCTTCCTGACCTTGGGGCTGATCTACTTCCTGATCCAGATTGCCTCCTATGGCCTGAACTTCTGGGCACCACAGCTGATCCGCAGCGCGGGTACCGAGAACCCGTCGATGATCGGCCTGCTCACCGCGGTGCCCTATATCTGCGGCGCCATTGCCATGGTGATCTGCGGCAGGCTGTCGGACGCCACCGGCGAACGCCGCTGGTTCACCGCCGGGCTGGTCGCCCTCGGGGCGCTGGGTTTCCTCTGCGCCGGGCTGTTCGATGACAACACGCCGCTGCTGATCCTCTCCCTGGGCCTGCTCGGGGCTGGCGTGGTGGCCTCGATCCCGAGCTTCTGGGCGCTGCCGCCGAAACTGCTGGCCGGCGCTGGCGCCGGGGCTGCCGGTGGTATCGCCCTGATCAACACCCTTGGCCAGTTGGGCGGCATCGTCAGCCCGGTGCTGGTGGGGCGCATCCGCGACCTGACCGGCAGTACCACCCCGGCGCTGTACCTGATCGCCCTGACCTGCCTGGTCACCGTCGCCCTGGTGCTGTTCGCCCTGCCGCAGAAGCTGCGCACGCGGGATGTGCCCCATCAGTGATGGGGCCCGCCGATTGCGCAGATGCCGTCCTGCCATGATTGCGCACCCTCTGGCCCGCGGGTTCTAATTCTGCCCGCCGGCCACGCCGGAGCCTTACCTTCGCAATCAAGGACGCTTTACCATGCACAGGAAGATCGTACCGCTGGCACTGCTGGCCACCTTGGCCGGCTGCACGGATACCAAAGATGCCAGCGAGGCCAATTTCCAGAAGGCCGCCCAAGCCTACCTCGACACCCAGTACCCCCGCTGCTTCGTGATCACCTCGTTCCCGACCAAGACCCGCGACTTCGACCTCAACGGCACCAACAAGGCGCTGCATGCCCTGGCCCAGGTCGGCGTGGTCAGCGAAAAGGAGATTTCCCGCACGCAAGTGCCCGAGCGCCTGTGGCAGCCGGCCCGCACCGACATCTACTACGCCTACGACCTGACCGACGAAGGCCGCAAGTACTACAAGGCCGATGCGCAGCAGAGGATGAACGGCACCACCTCTGGCGGCCTGTGCTTCGGCAAGGCCCAGGTCACCGCCATCGAGCGGTTCAGCGAGCCGGGCGAGATGATGGGCCAGCAGATCTCCCGCGTGACCTACGCCTACAAGGTCACCGACCTGCCCGCGTGGGCCGGCGATGACAACGTCAAGGCCGGCATCTCGGGCCTGGACAAGATCGTCGCCAGCGCCCAGACGCCGCTGAAGGAAACCCGTGCCATGGTCCTGACCAACAAGGGCTGGGTGCACGAGCGGCTGTTCGGCAAGTAGCCATCCGAGGCGCAGGGCCCGCCCTGCGTCTACAACCACCAGGCCAGCACTGCCGGCAACCAGGCGAACGACAGCACTGTCGAGCACATCACCAGGTTGGCCACCTGCTCCGGCGAACGGTTCGCTCGCACCGCCAGCAGGTAGTTGAACACCGCCACCGGCATCGACGACTGCACCACCAGCACCGCCCGCTCCAGCGGCTCCAGGCCGAGCGCCGCGCCCACGCCCCAACCCACCGCCGCCCCCAGCACGATGCGCAGCCCGCCGAGCAGCAGGCCGTTGCCTACATGGCGCAGGCGGATGCTGGCCAGTGACACGCCCAGGGTCAGCAGCATCAGCGGGATGGTCATGCCGCCCAGCAGGTCGACGGTGTTGGCCAGCCAGCGCGGCAGCTCCAGGTCGAGGAAGATGATCGGCATGGCCCCGACCAGGCTGATCACGATCGGGTTGCGCAGCAACGCCTTGAACGACGCAGCGCTGCCGGACATGGCCAGGCCCACGGTGAACTGGAAGATCGACAGGGTCAGGAAGAACGCCACGGCCAGGGCCAGCCCGTGTTCGCCGAAGGCATACAGGCTGATCGGCAGCCCCATGTTGCCGGTGTTGGGGAACATGAAGGCCGGCAGCAGCACTCGCCAGTGCTGGCCCGACGCACGGCAGACCAACAGGCCGGCCAGGGCCATGCCGAGCATGCACAGCACGCAGCCCAGGGCCATGCTGGCGAAAGCCGTCGGGTCGAGGTCGGTGCGGCTCAGGGTCGACAGCACCAGGGACGGGGTGCCGACCGTCATGACGATCCCGGCGATGAACTCGGTCGGGTAGTCGAGCCCGCGGCGGGCCCAGGCATAGCCGATGCCGGCGACGATGAAGACAGGCGCCAGGACGGCGAACAGCGAAGCCAGCATGTGTTCTCCCTGAACCGGATTAGAGAAGGCCGCCGCCATTATGCGGGGGGTGGCCCCTTCTCGGGCAAGCCTTGCTGCCAGTTTTGCGGCCGCTTCGCGCCGGCTTCCACAGGTTTCCCACTGCCCTCAGACGCGATGGAGTACCTGTGGGAGGATAGGGCTGGTACGGACAAACAAGACCATCGACGATCAGGCAATGACCGCAGCTTCCCCCTCCCCTGGCAACGGCGAATCGCCCGGCAAGGCTGCCGCCACCCCGGGCCCGGACTTCGGCACGAACTGCGCCCCGCTGCCCGACAAGCGCCAACTCACCTCGGTGATCCCGTAGCGCTCGGCCATCGGCCGGCTCACTTTCCTGATCCGCTCCCGCCCGAATTTCGGAATGATCCCGACCCCGGCATCACAGCTGGCCCAATGCCAGGCCTCGGCGTTGTCCATGCGTTCCAGGCGAATGATGAAGCTGCGCTGCTCGCCATGCAGTCGATAGTCGATGATGTACAGCTGTGGGGTTGGCATCGTAGGGGCCCTCCTCTTCTCCATGGATGACTTCCTGATTGATCGGGGTTTTCCGTGAAGATTCAAAAGATTGTCGAACAATGTGAATGAGTGGGCTGAAACCCTCGCCGCGGCCTGCATCCCCGTGCCAGGAGGGTATGGATCGATCCGGGGCGGCGGCCCCTGGCCACCACCCCGGATCGCTGCCCGGCCGGTTCAGCGCCGGGCCTCAGCGAACGCAGGCCTTCACCGGTTGTGGCCGCCGCCGTGGCTGTGCTGGCCACCCTTGCGGCCGGCCTCGGAAGCGCGCTCACGGTCATTGGCGAAGTTGCCCCCGGAGTTCTGGCCGCCTTTGTGGCCGGCGCGGGAGGCTTTTTCGCGGTCGTTGGCGAAATTGCCCGGGTTGGTTTCCTTGGTGCCGCCACGTTGGCCGGATCGCTCTTGGTCACGCGCCATGTCGTTTCTCCTTGCTAGTGGAATTGGCTTGGCACGGAATTGCGCCATGCAGTACTTCCGAACCGGCGCTGGCGGCCTCTGCTCAATCGACATGGCCCAGGGCTGACGAGTGGCGCCAAACGCCCGCTTGGCCAAAAGCTTGTGCGCCAGCGTCTGGCGCAGGGACGCTTGCCGGCGATGGGGCGCGCAGCGGCCCCGAATGGCTTGCCCGCAGTTTTTTCGCACTTCCCCGCCCCAGCCGCTGTCACACCTCAGGATGCCGTTCCCCCAACACCAGGA
>NZ_JBCGFQ010000035.1:0-57547 GCF_040984075.1 Pseudomonas sp. I2 | reverse complement strand
GGGCGGATTGGTTCATACTGTCGGGGCTGACAGCCAGGGGGCGGGGGCGACCGGGCAATTGGCTTGACCGCCCGGACCGTGCTCGGCATCCTTGGCGCCGATTCGGGCATGACGAAGATGCCGTTACCCAGGACTTCGCCGCGCCGTCACGGCCGGCGGCCCTGCCGTTCGCGCCTTGAGTTGCCCGCCAGGCACTGCTTTTTATCCCTTCCTGCGCCTGGCACAGAACAGGATCCATAGATCGATGGCCACATACGAAATCCTGATTGCCGATGACCACCCACTGTTTCGCAGCGCCCTGCGCCAGGCCGTTACCCTCGGCTTGGGGGCGGATGTACGCCTGGTCGAGGTGGCGAGCATCGCCGAGTTGGAAGTCCGCCTGAACGAGAAGGCCGATTGGGACCTGGTCCTGCTGGACCTGAACATGCCTGGCGCCTATGGCTTCTCCGGCCTGGTCCTGCTGCGCGGGCAGTACCCGCAGATTCCGGTGGTGATGGTCTCGGCCCAGGAAGAGGCGGCCGTGGTGGTCAAGTCCCGCGAGTTCGGCGCCAGTGGCTTCATTCCCAAGTCGAGCAACCTGGAGGTGATCCAGGACGCAGTGAAGAAGGTCCTCGACGGCGACGTCTGGTGGCCGCCGCAGGCTTTCGACAAGGTCGACGTGTCGGCCGAGGCCAAGGCGGCCAGTGAAGGCCTGGCGAGCCTGACGCCGCAGCAGTTCAGGGTCCTGACCATGGTCTGCGAGGGGCTGCTGAACAAGCAGATCGCCTACGAACTGAATGTCTCGGAGGCAACCATCAAGGCCCACGTGACCGCTATCTTCCGCAAGCTGGGTGTACGCACCCGGACCCAGGCAGCGTTGCTGCTCCAGCAGCTCGAGTCGGTCTCAGGCGGCTAAGTCCCCGTGTATTCACGCTTTTTTGACCTGGGCTGGACTAGTCTGCTGGCCTTTTACCGGTGAAGTGACTCTCCATGTCGCCATTCAAGGGCCAGACCGGCCTCAAACGTATCCTCAACGCTGCCGGCTATTCGCTGGACGGCCTGCGTGCCGCCTTCAAGGGCGAGGCCGCCTTCCGGCAACTGGTGCTGCTCAACGTGCTGTTGATCCCGCTGGCCTTCTGGTTGCCGGTCAGCCGCGCGGAGCGGGCGATTCTCATTGCCGTCTGCTTGCTGGGGCTGATCGTCGAGCTGCTCAATTCGGCGGTCGAGGCCGCCATCGACCGCATTTCCCTGGATCGCCACCCGCTGTCCAAGAATGCCAAAGACATGGGCAGCGCCGCGCAACTGGTGGCCTTGGGCATGGTGGCGTTGGTCTGGGGCGTGATCCTGCTGTGATCAGGCGATGGGCGGCAGGACGATCTCGTCGCTGCGCCTGACCCCCGCCGTGAAACTGCGGCACAGGTCGAGGAATTCGCGCATGGCCGAGGTCTGGTACTTCTGCTTGTGCCAGATGAAGTAGAACTGTCGCGCCAGGTCCAGCTCGGGGGTTTCCACCGCCACCAGGCTGCCGCGGCGGAAGGCGTCGCGCAGCGCCAGGCGCGAGATGCAGCCGATGCCCAGGCCTGACTCCACGGCGCGCTTGATCGCCTCGGTGTGCTCCAGCTCCAGGCGGATGTCGAGGTTGGCGCGGTGGTGGCGCATGGCCTGGTCGAAGGTCAGGCGCGTGCCGGAGCCCTGTTCGCGGAGGATCCACGCCTCATGGGAGAGCGTCTCGACGTCTGCCCGGCCGACCTTGGCCAGGGGATGCTGGGGCGCGCAGAACACCACCAGCTCATCTTCTACCCAGGGCTGCACTTCAAGGTCCGGGTGGTTGCAATCGCCCTCGATCAGACCCAGGTCAATTTCGTAGTGCGCGACTTGTTGCACGATATGTGCGGTGTTCTGCACATGGAGCTTGACCTGGCTCTCCGGGTGGCCCTGCATGAAACTGCCGATCAGCAGGGTGGCCAGGTAGTTGCCGATGGTCAGGGTGGCGCCGACCGAGAGCGAGCCGAAGCCTGACTTGCCATTGAGCAGGTCTTCGATTTCCTTGGCCTGGTCGAGCAGGGCGACGGCCTGGGGCAGCAATTGATGGCCCAGGGCGTTGAGGCTCAGCCGCTTGCCGGCGCGATCGAACAGCTGGCAACTGGATTGGCGCTCCAGTTCGGTGATCGAGGTGCTAGCGGCCGATTGCGACAACGCCAGCACGCTGGCCGCTCGCGACACGCTCTGGTGCTGGGCCACGGCAACGAAGACCTGGAGCTGGCGTAGGGTGAATCGCATATCTATATAACCGATAAGACATATCTTGATAATTCATTTAACAGATATTGTCGCTGCCCCTAAACTATCGCGCAACTGCGCGCTTGGTCCGCGCTGCGTCTTTCTTCAGGAGCCCCTTAGATGAGCAACATGAACCACGAACGTGTCCTCAGTGTGCATCACTGGAACGACACCCTGTTCAGCTTCAAG
This sequence comes from Pseudomonas sp. I2, assembly GCF_040984075.1. Taxonomy (NCBI): domain Bacteria; kingdom Pseudomonadati; phylum Pseudomonadota; class Gammaproteobacteria; order Pseudomonadales; family Pseudomonadaceae; genus Pseudomonas; species Pseudomonas sp. I2. The sequence goes on along the minus strand of NZ_JBCGFQ010000035.1, from coordinate 55,099 downwards.
TGCACCCGCGATCCGGGCCTGCGCTTCGAGAACGGTCAGTTCGTGATGATCGGCCTGCAACAGCCCAATGGCCGTCCGCTCATGCGCGCCTATTCCATCGCTTCGCCGAACTGGGAAGAGCACCTGGAGTTCTTCAGCATCAAGGTGCCGGATGGCCCGCTGACCTCCCAGCTGCAGCACCTGAAGGAAGGCGACGAGATCATCATCAGCAAGAAGCCCACCGGTACCCTGGTCCTCGACGACCTGAACCCGGGCAAGCACCTGTACCTGCTGAGCACCGGTACCGGCCTGGCACCGTTCATGAGCGTGATCCAGGACCCGGAAACCTACGAGCGTTTCGAAAAGGTGATCCTGGTCCACGGCGTGCGCTACGTCAACGAGGTGGCCTACCGTGAGTTCATCACCGAGCACTTGCCGCAGAACGAGTTCTTCGGCGACGCGGTGCGCGACAAGCTGATCTACTACCCGACCGTGACCCGTGAGCCGTTCGAGAACCAGGGCCGCCTGACCGACCTGATGCGCAGCGGCAAGCTGTTCAGCGACATCGGCCTGCCTCCGATCAATCCGCAGGACGACCGTGCGATGATCTGCGGCAGCCCGAGCATGCTCGATGAGACCAGCGAGGTCCTCGACAGCTTCGGCCTGAAGATCTCCCCGCGCATGCGCGAGCCGGGTGACTACCTGATCGAGCGTGCCTTCGTCGAGAAGTAAGGCGAATGCAAAAAAACGCAGGCCTTGGTTTTGGCCTGCGTTTTTTTATTCTGCCTTTGGGTCGCCGCTGGCGCCGAAAAACTCAGCGATCCTGCACCACTTCCAGCACACGGATCTGCCCAGGCCGCGGGTAGTGCCAGCGCACCTGTACATCCCAGAACTTCACCCCGTACACCCGCTCCACCGGCGGCACCTGGTAGGCCGGCCGCGGATCCTGGCTCAGGCATTGCTCGATCAACTCCACCAGCGGCTCGCCAAGGCGCAAGGCATGCGCCTTGGCCTGGGGTAGGGCGCTGTCGCTCCAGGTCACGCCGATCGCTTCAGGCGCGTCGTTGGCCATCTGGTTGCTGGCCTCGGCGATGCTGTCGGCATAGGGTACATAGGGCTTGATGTCCAGCACCGGCGTGCCATCGAGCAGGTCGATCCCCGAAAGCAGCAGGCGCCCGGGCTCGACGCCCTCCAGGCGCACTACCGACTGGCCGATGCCGTTGGGCCTGTGGGTGGCGCGGGTGGCGAACACCCCCATGCTCTTGTTGCCACCCAGGCGGGGCGGGCGCACTTTCAGGCGGGGCTTGTCTTCCAGTGCCTGGTGGAACAGGAACAGCAGCCAGATATGGCTCACCTGTTCCAGCCCCGCCACCGCATCGCCCTGGTCGAACGGCGGCAACAGTTCCAGTACGCCGCGTGCCGCTGGCGCCAGGCGAGGCTGGCGGGGGATGGCGAACTTCTCCTTGAAGCAGGAGCGCACGATACCGACCGGCGAAACCGTATGCTGCATGCTCGTTCAGCCACGCACGCGCAGGGTCAGGCCCTTGAGGAAATTGCGCAGCAACTGGTCGCCGCAAGGGCGGTAGTTGTCATGGCCGACCTTGCGGAACAGGGCGCTGAGCTCGGGCTTGGACACGGGGAAGTTGGCCGCCTTGAGCACTGCGTGCAGGTCTTCTTCCTTGAGCTCGAAGGCCACCCGCAGCTTCTTGAGGATGGTGTTGTTGCTCACCGGCACCTCGATCGGCTGAGGAGGGCGGCTGTCGTCACGACCGCGGCGGTGGATCACCAGGCCATCGAGAAAATGCGCCATGACCCGCTCGGGGCAACGCACGTAGCCGGGCTCCTCTTCTTTCTTCAGGTAGCTGGCGACCGTCTCGGCGGAGACTTCGAGGCCGGTCAGCCCGATGATCTCGGCCATCTGGGCATCGCTGACCTTGAGCATGTAGCGCAGGCTGCGCAGGACATCGTTGTGGTTCATGCTGGGTGATCCTGTTCAGGTGCCACGCCGGAGCTGGCGTGGCGGTATTGCCTGTGGTCCGTTAGAAACGTTCGTTGACGGCCAGGTAGCGCCACTGGCCCAGGGGCAGCTTGCCCATGGATACCCCGCCGAGGCGGATGCGGCGCATGCCCAGCACGGTCAGGCCGAGGCTGGTGCAGAGCGCGTCGACCTGCCCGGGCAAGGGGTTCTTCAGGACCAGGCGCAGGTGGTTTTCGTTCTGCCAGCTGGCCTTGGCCCGTGGTAGCTCACGGCCGCCCCGGGTGATGCCGCGGGCCAGGCGTTGCAAGGCCTCGGTGGAGGCCTCGCCGTCGACCTGGACGATGTATTCCTGTTCCAGCCGATGCAAGTCGGCGTCGATCTTGCGCGTTACCCGCCAGTCCTGGGTGTACAGCTGCAGGCCGCTGGCGCCGGTCTGCAAGGGGGCGACGCAGGACAGCCGGGTGAAATGGCCATGCAGCGGCCGCACCGGCTGGCCATGGGACGCGCTGAGGGTGGCCATGCCCAGGCTGGCCCGACCTGCTTCGGCATCCAGCCCGGCGGGCTGGTTGAGCAGCAGGGTGACCGGGGCCAGGGGCTCGGCACGGGCGCCCGGTAGCAGTTCGACCCGCTGAGACAGGACCTTGAACTGGGGCTGCTCGATCACTACGCCGTCGACCGTGACCCAGCCGCCTTCGATGTACAACTCGGCCTCGCGGCGGGAGCAGCCGAGCTGCTCGATGAGGCGTTTGGACAGGCGCACGGGTTCGGACATGGAGACGATTCGCAAGAGGGCAGGGAAAGGCTGCCATTGTACCCGCCCGGGCGACCTTGGGGCTGGGAATCTGCGCCATTTCGGAGAAAGCGCACTGTCTCTTCGGAACAAGCCCTAGGAGTTTGTACGAATAAGCCTCATGTGAAGCAGGGGATAGGGTTGGCCCAAGCCGTCGGTGGCCGAGCGTCCGGTCACTTCGAAGCCTTCGTGCAGGTAGAAGCCCAGTGCCTGGGGGTTCTGCTCGTTGACGTCCAGGCGCTCGGCATTCAACTCGTCGATGGCATAGCGCAGCAGACGCTTGCCGACTCCCTGCCCGCGGTGCTCGGGAGCGACGAAGAGCATGTCCACCCGGCCGTTGGCCACACCGGCGAAACCAAGGATATGTCCGTTGCCGTCCTTGCAGCAGATCAGCATCACCGCATCGAGGTACTGGCGCAGCACGTGCTCGCGCAGCAACAGGATGTAGGACTCGGGAAGGAAGTCGTGGGTAGCGCGCACCGACGCCTCCCAGACCCGGACCAGCTCCGGGTAGTCGCTCAGGTGTGGGGTTCGCAGCGTCAGTGCCGGCGGCATGTCGTGATCCTCCATGGGGGACGTTCCGGTACCCGCGAACGGGCCGTCTTCCTCACAACATAGATGCAAAAAAATGCCCCGCCAGTGGACGGGGCGCGATGGGCTGCAAGGCAGCCCTGACATCTGGCTTCAGACCGGCTCGGCCCACATGTCGTACTCGTCGGCATCGACCACCCGGCAACGCACCTTGTCCCCCGGCTTGAAACCGTGGTTGCCATCGATGAACACGCTGCCGTCGATTTCCGGGGCATCGAAGAAGCTACGCCCGACCGAGCCCTGCTCTTCGACCTCGTCGATCAGCACCTCGATTTCCTTGCCGATGCGCAGTTGCAGGCGCGCGGCGCTGATGGCCTGCTGGTGCGCCATGAAGCGATCCCAGCGTTCCTGCTTGATGGCGTCCGGCACTTCCTCCAGGCCCAGGTCATTGGCCGGGGCCCCTTCGACCGGCGAGTACTGGAAGCAGCCGACGCGGTCGAGCTGGGCTTCGGTCAGCCAGTCGAGCAGGTACTGGAAGTCTTCCTCGGTCTCACCGGGGAAGCCGACGATGAAGGTCGAGCGGATCACCAGTTCCGGGCACTGCTCGCGCCATTTCTTGATGCGGGCCAGGGTGCGGTCCTCGAAGGCCGGGCGTTTCATGGCCTTGAGCACCTTGGGGCTGGCGTGCTGGAAGGGGATGTCCAGGTACGGCAGGATCTTGCCGGCGGCCATCAGCGGGATCACGTCATCGACGTTCGGGTACGGGTAGACGTAGTGCAGGCGTACCCAGGCGCCGAGGCTGCTCAAGGCCTCGCACAGCTCGAGCATGCGGGTCTTGACCGGGCGGCCGTTCCAGAAATCGGTCTTGTACTTGACGTCGACGCCATAGGCGCTGGTGTCCTGGGAGATCACCAGGATCTCCTTGACCCCGGCCTTGACCAGGCGTTCGGCCTCGCTCAGCACTTCGCCGACCGGGCGGCTGACCAGCTTGCCGCGCATGGACGGAATGATGCAGAAGCTGCAGCTGTGGTTGCAGCCTTCGGAGATCTTCAGGTAGGCGTAGTGACGCGGGGTCAGCTTGACGCCCTGGGGCGGTACCAGGTCGATCAGCGGGTTGTGGTCCTGGCGTGGAGGTACCACTTCATGGACGGCACTGACCACCTGTTCGTACTGCTGCGGGCCGCTCACCGACAGCACGCTGGGGTGCACTTCGCGGATGTTGCCTTCCTCGACGCCCATGCAGCCGGTGACGATGACCTTGCCGTTTTCCTTGATCGCCTCGCCGATCACTTCGAGAGACTCGGCCTTGGCGCTGTCGATGAAGCCGCAGGTGTTGACCACCACCACGTCGGCATCCTCGTAGGTGGGCACGACTTCATAGCCTTCCATGCGCAGCTGGGTCAGGATGCGTTCGGAATCGACCAGGGCCTTCGGACAGCCCAGGGAAACGAATCCTACCTTGGGAGTGGCGGGAGTGGTGGACATGGCTAACCTCGGTATTGAATGCAGGCCGCCCAGCCGGTGACGGGGGCGGTCCTGGTGGACGCTTGTGGCGCCTCTGATCAAAAAGTGCGCAATTCTAGCGAGCGCAAGGACGCTTGACCAGCACAAAAGCGACGAACGCTGCGTCGTGCTTCGCTACCCCATCGGGGGCAAGCGCTGCCGGGGCCGAACCGATCACTTGGGGCCGCTTACCTGACGGGCATACACCCATGCCTTCACGGCTGCGCGGCCATGCTGGTCTTGCCCTGGCGCGCATCGATCGCGCCGATCAGGCGCTTGGCCAGCGCCGGATAGTTCTCGTCGAAGTGATGGCCACCGGGCAGCTCCAGGCGCTCACCGACGGCGGTCTTGTCGGTGCAGCCGCTCTCGTGGGCTTCTTCCACGCCATAGACGCACACCACCTTCGCTGCCGGCAACCTGGCCATCTCCGGCCCGGTCGGCGCTTCCTGGCCCTCCTTGCCCAGCCAGCCCTCGACCTCGATCTCGAAACTGCCGCTGCGGGCGAACGCCAGCAGGATCACCGCGTCGATGCGCTGCTGGTCTTGCGCCGGGAGGCGGTTGTAGATCGCTGGCAGCACGTCGGCACCGAAGGAATAGCCGGTGAGCTCGAAGCGTTTGGTGCCCCATTTCTGTCGGTAGTGCTGCATCAGCGCGGACAGGTCGGCGGCACTCTGCTCCGGGGTCTTGTGCTGCCAGTAGTAGCGCAGGGTGTCGATGCCGACCACCGGGTAGCCGAGCTTGGCCATCTCGCCAGCCACATCGCGGTCCAGGTCACGCCAGCCGCCATCGCCGGAGAGGAACAGGGTGACGGTGTCGCTGGCCTGGCCGGCCGGGACTTCCACCACCGGCAGGTTCGGGACGTTGCCGTCACGACCGACCAGGGCCTGGGCCAGTTGGGCCCTGAGCACCTCGGGCAGGTGAATGTCGTAGTCGCTGATGCTGGTTTCGGCGTTGGCCTGGCTGCGGACGAAGGCGGCGCTGGCGTCGTCCGGGTTGTCGTTCCAGGCCACCTGCCAGTGGCCATGGGCGGCGGATTTCGGCAGCGCCTGGCAGCCGGGCTGGTCCATGCTGAAATCCACGGAGATGGCGCGTGCCGTGTCGTCGGCCTGGCCGGCCAGCCAGCGCCAGGCCTGGGCGGCGCCCGGCCCGATGCCGGCAACCAGCGTCGGCTTGCCCGACAGCTGCGCGATGGCCTGCTCGAGTGCCTGTCGTTGTCTGGTGCAGTCGGCCGGCGGCAGGATCACCTGGACCAGCTGGGCTGCACCGGCCTGGCTCAGGTCCAGCAGTTGCTTGTCGCTCAGGGCCTGGCCCTGGGGCACGCCGATGGCGACCCGGGCCTTGGCCTGTACGCCTGGGGTGGCGCGCAGCAGGCTGCTGCCGTCGGCCAGGGCCAGGTGTTGCAGATGCGCCGCTGGCGTCGGTCGGGCCCAGAGCCAGAAGACCATGGTGCCCGCCAGCAGGGGAATCAATACGTACAGCCAGTAGCGTCGGGTCATCAGCGTTTCACCAGTCCAGTCAGGCCGCCTGCGATCAGGGCAGCGGTGTCGGCCAATGCCACCAGCGGGTCGAGCCCGGCCGGCACGGCCATGTAGCGGGGTTCCCAGTCGGGCTGGAACTTGTCCTTGAAGCGTCGCAGGCCCTGGAAGTTGTAGAGCTGCTCGCCGCGTTGGAACACCATCGAGCCCAGGCGCTGGGTCAGGGGCGCGCCACGCCGGGGCTGCAGCCCGGCAAGCGGGACCATCCCCAGGCTGAAGCGGGCATGGCCGTGGCGTTTGTAGTGCAGGATCAGGCCGATCATCATGAACTCCATGGTCAGCTTGGGCGCTTGCGGGTGGGCACGCATCAGGTCCAGGCTGGCCAGTGCGTTACCGTGGGTTTCCAGCAGGTTGGCGAAGGCCACCGGGCGGCCCTGGAAACGCACCAGGGCGATGCGGAAATGCTGCAGGTACGCGGGGCTGAAACGGCCCAGGGAGAAGCCTTTCTCGCGCACGTGCTTACCCTCCAGCCAGGCGTCCGAGATCTGCTGCAACTCGTCCAGCGGGGCCTGGCCGGGCGCGTGGATCTCCAGGGCCAGGCCGTCGCGAGTGCCACGGTTCCAGGTGTAGCGCAGGTCTTTCATCTCCTTGCCCTTGGCCTCCAGGTCGAAGCGCCGCAGGTCGACCTGGGCCTCCTCGCCGAGCTTGAGGGCGGTCAGGCCGATGTCCATGTAGAACGGCAGGTTCTGCGCGCGCACCTGGTAGAACACCGGGCGGGCATGGTGCAGGTCGCACAGGTCGCGGAACTGCCAGATCATCTCGGCGCGTTCTTGGGCGGGGCCGATCGGGTCGTACAGGGCGACCAGGCTGCGGCCGCGCCGGGCATACATGAGGAAGGCGCTGTCGCTGGGGTGGAACAGCAGCGCCTTGTCGCCGCTGAGTGCCAGGCCGCCGTCGGGCTGATCCGAGGCCAGCAGGATGCGCTTGGCGCGCTGCAGCTCTGCTGCGTCCGGCAGGTGGATCACCGGCCTTGCGGTACGCAGCAGCCAGGTCAGGGCGACGATCACCAATAGCACGGCACTGCCCATGGCCGCGCGCAGGCCGCGAGGGGCGTCGGCGTCCAGGGTGAATTGCCACCACAGTTCGTGACGGTAGGGCACATCCTGGTAGGCGAACAGCAGCAGCCAGACCGAGGCGCCGACCACGCAGGTGCTGGCCATCAGGTACATCGGCGAGCATGGCAGCTCCAGCAGGCGGCTGGGGCGGTAGAAGGCGCGACGGAACATCGCCAGCAGGGCCGCCGTGAACGTCAGGATGCCGGCCTCTTCCCAATCGAAACCCTTGAGCAGCGACAACAGCGCGCCCATCAGCAGCAAGACCGTGGTCAGCAGCCAGGCGGCGGACAGGCGTCGCCGCAGCCCCTGGGCCAGCAGCAGGCACAGCACGCCAATCAGGCTGGCGCCGAAGTGCGAGGCGTCGATCAGCCGATGGGGTACCAGGAAGCCCATGTGCTCCAGACGGGTGTCGATTTCCGGGGTGGCCCCCGAGAACAGCAGGACCACCCCGGAAAGGAACACCAGGATCGCCAGCACTGGCGCGGCCAGCCCCGAGGCCGCCCTGATCGCCTGGCGCGCGGCTCGCAGGCGCCGGGCCTCGTTGGCCAGCAGCAGCACGCAGGCCAGCAGCAATGGCAGGACCACGTAGATCAGGCGGTACAGCAGCAGGGCTGCAGCCAGCGGCGCGGCACCCAGCGGGTTGGCGAAGGCAGCCAGGAGAATGGCCTCGAACACCCCCACACCGCCTGGCACGTGGCTGAGCACCCCAGCCGCCAGCGCCAGCAGGTAGACCAGGACGAAGACCGCGAAGGGCGGCGTTTCGGGCAGCAGCAGGTAGAGCACGGTGGCGGCGGCGATGACGTCCAGGGCGGTGATCAGCAATTGCAGGGCCGCCAGCCGAGCGCCCGGCAGGCGCAGGGTGCGCCGGCCGAGTCGTACCCGCAGAGTGTCGGCCAGGGGCTGTTCGTCCAGGCGCCGACGGTACAGGCCGATCACCAGCGCGGCGCTGAGCGCCAGCACCGCCAGGGAGAGGCTGGCCAGCAGTACAGGCGGTATGTGCAGGGCATTGGCCGCAGCCGGCAGGTCGCCGAGGCTGGCCAGTGCCGCCAACGGTGGCAGGGCACAGCCGAGCGACAGGCTGGCGAACGCCGTCATGCGGGCGACTTCGACAGCCCCGAGACCATGGCGGGCATACAGGCGATAGCGCACCGAACCGCCGGAGAGCATCGACAGGCCAATGGCGTTGCCGATGGCGAAGGCGCTGAACCCGCCCAGTGCCAGGGTGCGACCGGGCAGTCGTACCCCGGCGTAGCGGCTGGCCGACCATTCGTAGCCGAGCAGGATCACGAACCCGACTATCGCGGCCAGCAGGGCGCCGAGCAAGGAGGGGGGCGGGACGCTGAGCACGGCATCGCGCAATGCGTAGAGGTCCAGTTCGCTCAGAAAGTGCCGGCAGGCGACCAGGGCCAGGGCGAACAGCAGCAGGGTCAGGGCCAGGCCGAGGGGCTGGCGATAGCGCATCAGTCGCTCCCGCCAGGGCAGTGGTTGCGCCCGGGGCGGCTCTTCGTCTAGCGGTGCCCGGGACTCGGAAGGGTGGGCGGTCATGGATAACCTCGGGCGTGCCGCGCGAGGTAGGGGAGAGGTGCGGCCAAGTGAAAGTCTCTTCGGAAAACGTATCCGAATGTTACTCCGGGTGAAGTCGCTTTCAGCCGCTCGGCACGGTTAAAGATAGTTCATCCAGTCAAGCGGGCCGGGTAGTGGAAGAGGGCGGGCAGGGGGGATAGCTGGAGGTGTAAAAGCAACAAACCCCGCACTGTTGTAAACAGGCGGGGTTTGTTCTGACGAATATGGTTGCGGGAGCCGGATTTGAACCGACGACCTTCGGGTTATGAGCCCGACGAGCTACCAGGCTGCTCCATCCCGCGTCAGTGGTTGCGCATTCTACGGTTTTTCGAACGGCTGTCAAGCGTTAATCGTTGATTTTTCGTTGGAATTTTCCGCAGGCAATGAAAAAGGCCACTGTATCGACAGTGGCCTTTTTCTGAATCTGGTTGCGGGAGCCGGATTTGAACCGACGACCTTCGGGTTATGAGCCCGACGAGCTACCAGGCTGCTCCATCCCGCGCCTGTTGAAATGAATTCTACGGATATCCTTCCCTGTGTCAAGCGATTTATGGAAAAAATCCTTTTTCGTTCAATCCCTTAGCGCTTCCATATGGGCTGCGGCTCAGTAATGGCGGGGCTTGTATGGCGTTTGTCGGTGGTTTTCCCGTTGACCCTGTCCGTGGGCTGTCCCGTCTCCATCCAGTGGAGTAATATCTGTATGAATTTACAGTGCTGACGGCCATCCATGTCCTTGCGCAAGATCATCCATATCGACTGCGATTGCTTCTATGCCGCCATCGAGATGCGTGACGACCCGCGTTTGGCTGGCCGCCCGATGGCGGTCGGCGGGGCGCCGGAGCAGCGTGGGGTGATTGCCACTTGCAACTATGAGGCGAGGGCCTATGGGGTGCGATCGGCCATGTCGTCCCGGCATGCGCTCAAGCTGTGCCCCGATCTGTTGATCGTCAAGCCGCGCTTCGAGGCCTACCGCGAAGCGTCCCGCGAAATCCAGGCGATCTTCCGTGACTACACCGAGCTGATAGAGCCATTGTCGCTGGACGAAGCCTACCTGGATGTCAGCGACAGCCAGTGGTTCGCCGGCAGTGCCACGCGGATCGCCCAAGACATACGCCGGCGCGTCGCGCAGCAGTTGCACATCACCGTCTCGGCCGGCGTGGCGCCGAACAAGTTCCTGGCCAAGATCGCCAGCGACTGGCGCAAACCCGATGGGTTGTTCGTCATCACGCCGGCGCAGGTGGAGGATTTTGTCGCCGCCTTGCCGGTCGCCAGGCTGCATGGCGTGGGCAAGGTCACGGCAGACAAGCTGGCGCGCCTTGGCATCGACACCTGCCTGACGCTGCGCGAATGGCCGCGCCTGACCCTGGTGCGTGAGTTCGGCAGTTTCGGCGAGCGTCTGTGGGGCCTGGCACGGGGCATCGACGAGCGGCTCGTGCAGAACGACAGCCGGCGTCAGTCGGTCAGTGTGGAAAATACCTACGATACGGATCTGCCGGACCTGTCGAGTTGCCTGGAGAAACTACCCCGGTTGCTGGACAGCCTGAACGAGCGGGTCGCGCGCATGGACAGCAGCTACAAGCCGGAAAAGCCCTTCGTCAAGGTCAAGTTCCACGACTTCAGCCAGACCACATTGGAGCAGGCAGGGGCAGGGCGTGACCTGGAGAGCTACCGACAGTTGCTCAGCCAGGCCTTTGCCCGGGGCGGCAAACCGGTGCGGTTACTGGGGGTGGGGGTGCGGCTGCGCGACTTGCGGGGTACCCATGAGCAGTTGGAGCTTTTTCCGCCTCAGCTTCTGTAGTAGTGCGCTCATCTTCTGGCTTTGTGATCCTGGGGCTGCAAAGCAGCCCAACAAGGCCCAGCAGATTTAATGCACGCCTGGATCGGCCACCAGTCGCCCGGTGTCCTTGGTCAGCGTATGCAGAAATTCCTGCTGCAGCTCCGGATCGTTGCGGGTCAGCTCGATCAGGCTCTGTTCCAGCTCGCTGGCTTCCTCTTCCAGGCCCAGCTCCGACAGGCGCTTGACCCGGTGGACCCATTGGCCGACATCGTCGTCCTCCAGGTCATCGAAGATCAGGTCATGGGCTTCCAGCAGCTTGCTGCGCAGGTTACCGCTGACCAGCAGGCTGGCATCGCCGCGCACGCCGTTGTCCTCGTCGACGACCTGCAGGTGCAGGGTGCCGATATGGCTGAGGTTCTGTTCGGAGAACGGGCTGTCGAGCAGATTCAGGCGCAAGACGCCGTTGCGGTCAGTGGTCAGCTCATGGGTCAGCTTGCCGGCCTTGACCTCGACCAGTCGCTCGCTCCACGGCAGGCTGGTGTACTCCTCGCGCTTGCCTTTCTGTACTTCGCTGATGCCGGCCAGGTTCTGCTGGGCACGGCCGTTGGACTGTACGTTCATGAAAGGGTTGAGCCCGGCCACGCCGTAGTCGAGCCAGTCGTGGGTGACGCTGTGTGGCAGGTTGCCCAGGGTGAACACGTTGACCACGTTGGCACCGACCCCGGCGACCACGGCCACCGCGCCCAGGGGGATCTCGTAGATTTCCCGCCAGGGCTGGTAGGGCGTGTAGCGGTCGTAGCGACGGGTGACCTCGAACTCGGTGACCTCGAAGCGCTTCTGCTCGTGAACCCGCACGCGCCGCTGGGGAAGCGCCATCACCTTCGGCTCGCCGACGTCGATCTGCAGCGTGTGTTCGAGCAACTTGCGCTCGACGCGCTCCTCATGTTCGCTGCGCTGGGACATCTGGTTGGCGCAGCCGCTGACGAGCAGGGCGCCGCAGAGTGCGGCGCCCCCCAGGGTAAAGGTACTTCGCTTGGACATGTTCACTCGGGCATTGGCTATCAGCGACGGACGCGGGCTTGCAGGAAGGTCAGCACCTCGGCGAGCGGTACGGGCTGGGCATCCTGCTCGGTGCGATGCTTGTACTCCAGGTTGCCGTCGGCCAGGCCGCGGTCGCTGACCACGATGCGGTGCGGGATGCCGATCAGTTCCATGTCGGCGAACTTGATGCCGGGGCTGGTCTTCTTGTCGCGGTCGTCCAGCAGTACCTCGTAACCGGCAGCGGTCAGCTCGGCGTACAGCTTGTCGGTGGCCTCGCGCACGGCTTCGGTCTCGTAGCGCAGCGGTACCAGGGCGATGTGGAAGGGCGCCAGGGCGTCGTTCCAGATGATGCCCTTGTCGTCATGGCTTTGCTCGATGGCCGCGGCGACCACGCGGGATACGCCGATACCGTAGCAGCCCATGGACAGGGTGACCGGCTTGCCGCTCTCGCCCAGTACCTGGCACTTGAGCGCTTCGCTGTACTTGGTGCCGAGCTGGAAGATGTGGCCGACTTCGATGCCGCGCTTGATCACCAGGGTGCCCTGGCCGTCCGGGCTCGGGTCGCCTTCGACCACGTTGCGCAGGTCGGCGACCTGCGGGACCGGCAGGTCGCGTTCCCAGTTGACGCCGAAGTAGTGCTTGTCGTCGATGTTGGCGCCGATGCCGAAGTCGCTCATCAGGGCGACCGAGCGGTCGATGATGCACTCCAGCGGCAGGTTCAGCGGGCCCAGGGAGCCTGCGCCGGCACCGATGGCGGCACGCAGCTCGGCGTCGGTAGCCATCACCAGTGGGTCGGCGACCTGCTCGAGCTTGGCGGCCTTGATCTCGTTCAGTTCGTGATCGCCGCGCACGATCAGGGCGACCAGCTTGCCTTCCTCGGCACCGCGCACGATCAGGGTCTTGACGGTCTTCTCGATCGGCAGGCCGTAGTTCTCGACCAGTTGGGCGATGGTCTTGGCGTCCGGCGTGTCGACCAGGCGCAGCTCCTCGGTGGGGGCCGGGCGCACGGTTTCGCGCGGGATGGCCTCGGCCTTCTCGATGTTGGCCGCGTAGTCGGAGCTGTCGCTGAAGATCACATCGTCTTCGCCGGACTCGGCCAGGACATGGAACTCATGGGAGTAGCTGCCGCCGATGGAGCCGGTGTCGGCCTGCACCGGGCGGAAGTCCAGGCCCAGGCGGGTGAAGATGTTGGTGTACGCCTGGTGCATGCGGTCGTAGGTTTCCTGCAGGGAAGCCTGGTCGGCATGGAAGGAGTAGGCGTCCTTCATGATGAACTCGCGGCCGCGCATCAGGCCGAAGCGCGGACGGATCTCGTCACGGAACTTGGTCTGGATCTGGTACAGGTTGAGCGGCAGTTGCTTGTAGCTGGACAGCTCGTTGCGCGCCAGGTCGGTGATCACCTCTTCGTGGGTCGGGCCTACGCAGAAGTCGCGGTCATGGCGGTCCTTCAGGCGCAGCAGCTCCGGGCCGTACTGTTCCCAGCGGCCGGATTCCTGCCATAGCTCGGCGGGCTGGATGCTCGGCATCAGCACTTCCAGAGCGCCGGCGGCGTTCATCTCTTCGCGTACCACGGCCTCGACCTTGCGCATCACCCGCAGGCCCATCGGCAGCCAGGTGTACAGGCCCGAGGCCAGCTTGCGGATCATGCCGGCACGCAGCATGAGCTGATGGCTGATGACCACCGCGTCGGCGGGGGTTTCTTTCTGGGTGGCGAGCAAATATTGACTGGTGCGCATGGTGAGCCGTGTCGATTGCCTAAGACGTTGAAATGACCCCGCATTGTACGGGGATGGTTTATCTCCGTACAGAATGCAGCAGGCCTTGAAGGGTGTCAGCCAAGAAAAAGCCCGGCGCGATCGCCGGGCTTCTTCAAGTGCAGGGCACTGCAAGCCAGGCTTACAGGATGCTCAGCGGGTACTCGACGATCAGGCGCAGCTCGTCCAGGGATGGGGAGCCGTAGTAGACGCCATCGCTGGAGCGGTAGGTGGCCTGGCGGATACGGAAGCTCAGGTCTTTGGCCGGGCCTTCCTGCAGGACGTACTTGATGTCGATGTCGCGCTCCCACTCTTTGCCGTTGTTGGTGGTGGCGGTGTTGGCGCCGGTACCACGGGCATAGCGGGTCATGAAGCTCAGGCCTGGAATGCCGTATTCGGCGAAGTTCAGGTCGTAGCGGGCCTGCCAGGACTTCTCGTCTTCAGCGTTGAAGTCGGAGCGGGCGATGGAGTTGGCCAGGAACACGGTACCGCCACCGTCGACGCCGTAGCCGTAGTCACCGTCACCAGTCACGCGCTGGAAGGCCAGGGTGAAGGTATGAGCGCCGATGTTGTAGGCGCCGGACAGGCTGAACGCGCGGTTGTCGAGTTTGGTTTCGTCATCCTTGGCGGCACGCTGCAAGCCAGCGCCGTCGCTCTTGGTGTCATAGATGTTGAAGTCGAACGTCAGGCCTTGGTTGTCGGCGATCGGCAATGCCCAGTTGATGTTGGCGTAGTACTTGCGCCAGTAGTCCTCGACCTTGGAGTAGTACAGGCTGGTGCTCAGGTTGTCGCTGAAGGCGTAGGTGCCACCGAATACCTTGGCCTCCTTCAGGTGCAGGCTGTCATGATGGGTTTGCTCCTGGGCGTTCATGCCAGTGAAACGGCCAGCATGCAGCGTCAGGCCCGAGATCTCGTTTGAGGTGATCAATGCGCCTTCGGCAACCTCTGGCAGCAAGCGGCTGTCGTCGGTTGCAAAGACCGGAAGTTCGGTGAACTGGTTGCCGACTTTCAGGACGGTATCGGAGATACGGAACTTGACCGCAGCACCGCCTTCGGAGTAGTCATCCTGGGAGCGTCCATCGGAGCCCTCCGGGAACAGGCCGGTACCGGCGCGGCCCTTGCCGCTGTCGAGTTTCAGGCCGAGCATGCCGATGGCATCGACACCGACGCCGATGGTGCCTTGGGTGAAGCCGGACTCGAAGGTGCCGAGGAAGCCAAGGCCGGTTTCTTCCACGCGGCTCTGGGTGCCGCTGGGGTTGTTACGGAAGTCACGGCTGAAATACAGCATACGGGTCTTGACGTTCAGCTTGCTGTCTTCAATGAAACCCTTGGATTCATCCTGCGAAGAGGCCACGGCCAACTGCGAGGTCCCTGCCGCAACGGCCAGGGCGATCATGCTCCACTTCATCACGCGCATCGTGATTTGCTCCTTTGGTTTTTAGGAAGAGTACCGCTGCACCCTGGTTTTTTAGTTATAGGGGCAGCTCTTTCTTGTTATGTCGGCGAAAATGTATATCACGCTGACTGTTCTTGGCGATATGGGGAAAACAATCTTTCGCTAACTTTTTTCCCCTGTCGCAATTAGTGTTTTCCATGTCGCAAATCACGTCCCTTTTTTCTTGGGACGCACAACGCCAGCGCTGTTTCCCGCAGCCGTAACAAATGTGTAAACATCGGTCGGTTGGTGAAACTCCCTGGGTATCCATATCGCTGTTGTTATTTGTCGCGTCCATCTGCCGATGCAGGTGGCGTGCCGACTTGGCCGGAAGGGAATGCAAAAAGCGTGCTCAAAATTGCCGCCGATTCATGAAATTTTCACATTTGCCTGGCGATTGGTCGGAAAACCACCGCAAACACGGGGGAATGGCTGTCTGATGGTGTGCCAGGATCGAGCAAGGTGTGGCGTGAAAGAGCTGTCATGAAAGTCAATGTGTTACCGGCGACTGTTCATCCTGAGTGGTCCAAGTGGGGAGAAATGTGGCTTGCTTCACGCCAAGGCCTCATTTTGGTGCGAAAAGTAGCGCTGTGTTACCGCGCCTGGGCATGTGAGGCGATTGCATGCTTGCCTGGGCGAAGCAGGGTATCCTTTAGTCATGTTTGCCCGCATTCGCCGGGCTGTTGGTCTCGAGGAGGTTCGTCGTGTTCGTCATGGATTCACGTCTGCAGCAGGATTCCCTGGTATTGGGGGATTTTCCATTGTGCCGCCTGCTGCTCAGCAAGGATGCCAACTATCCCTGGTTCATCCTGGTGCCACGGCGTGCCGATGTCAGTGAGCTGTTCCAACTGGACGAGGCCGACCAGCGCCAGCTCTGGAAGGAAACCACCTACCTGGCCGAGACGCTCAAGGACAGCTTCGCCGCCGACAAGATGAACGTGGCGACCCTGGGCAATGTGGTCAGCCAGTTGCACATGCATGTGATCGTGCGCCGTCGCGACGATGCTGCCTGGCCGGCTCCGGTCTGGGGGCGGCAGCCGGCCGTGGCCTACACCGACGAACAGGTCGAGGCTGTACGCCAGCGTTTGCGGGCGGTCTTGAGCGATGACTTCAAGGAGGTATGAGGTTATGTCACTGGAGTCGCGAATCATCGAGCTGGAAAGCCGCCAGGCGTTCCAGGACGACACCATCCAGGCGCTCAACGATGTGCTGGTCGAGCAGGGCCGGGTGATCGAGCGCCTGCAATTGCAGATGACCGAACTGATCGAGCGTTACGAGGAGATGGTCGGACAGGTCGGTGAGGAAGGCGAGGAACCACCGCCGCCGCATTATTGAGGAGGCGTCGGCCCTGGTGCGGCGGGAGGCCGCTGCGCCAGGGCCGCGAGGGGTCAGCGGCGGGAGACCGCGACCACGTCTTCGGCCTGCAGGCCCTTGTCCCGGTGCATCACCGAGAACTCCACGCGCTGGCCTTCGACGAGCACGCGATGCCCTTCGCCGCGGATGGCGCGAAAGTGCACGAAGATATCGTCGCCGCTGTCACGGGAGATGAAGCCGAAGCCCTTGGAGGTGTTGAACCACTTGACGGTGCCGGTATCGCGCCGGCCGCCCTCTTGCACGGTGCCCTGGCTTGCGCGGGCCTTCCGGGTGCTGCGGGCAAAGCCCGCGCCCAGGTGCAGGGCCACGGCCAGCGTGGCGCAGAGCAGGGCGGGGATGTCGCCCAGTTCCGGGCGCGCCAGGAGCGTGACGGTTTGCAGGATCACCGCCACTACCAGCAGGGCGCAGGCCGCGTATTGCAGTTGCTGGCGAGCGCCTTTGTAGTAGAGCGGCAGCACGGGCGCCAGGAGCAGGTTGAGCAGGCCGAGCAAGGCCAGGTAGACGGCTTCGGGTTGCTGCAGGAAGGGTGTCGCATCGGTTTTCAGGCTGGGTATGAGCGATAGCAGCAAAGCCGCAACGCCCGTCACCAGGTGGACGATCTTGAACATTTGGGTTGGCTCACGTTGATAAGGCCGATCACAGGAAGAGCTGGCCGCGCGGTGCGCATGAGGTATAGGGCGCGATCACGCGGCTGGCCAGCCTATGCACCCGGCAATGACAGTCCGCACGGGTGGCACCCTGCTATTTAACCGCAAAGACAGTGGCTTCTCAAACTACCGGGCGATGTGTTGCCTTGGGTCACATGCAGGATCGGACGAGTCTGATACAGTGTTTCGTGCCCGCTTGATGATCAAGCCTTATGGAAAGGGGAGCGTCATGGCAATCGATATCGGTATCAGTGAAGAAGATCGCAAGTCCATCGTCGAAGGACTTTCCCGCCTGTTGTCGGATACCTACGTGCTGTATCTGAAAACCCATAACTTCCATTGGAACGTCACTGGCCCTTCGTTTCGTACCCTGCACCTGATGTTCGAGGAGCAGTACAACGAACTGGCCCTGGCCGTCGACTCGATCGCCGAGCGCATCCGGGCGTTGGGTTTCCCGGCGCCGGGCTCCTATGCGTTCTACGCACGCCACTCCTCGATCGAAGAGGAGGAGGGTGTGCCGCCGGCAGAAGAGATGATCCGCCAGCTGGTCCAGGGGCAGGAAGCAGTGGTGCGCACGGCACGCAGTATCTTCCCGGTGGTGGACAAGGTCAGCGACGAACCGACCGCCGACCTGCTGACCCAGCGTATGCAGGTGCATGAAAAAACGGCATGGATGCTGCGGGTGCTGCTCGACGGCAAGTGATCGTCCTCCCGGCCCCGAACGCTGTGCAAGCCCGGATCCAGTCGCTGGATCCGGGCTTTTTCATGGTGCGCGGGGAAGGTTTTGCCGCTGCTTTGCGAGGGCTTGCCGGCGCTTCATTAAGGCCATGTCCCATGGCGATGGAGTGATGCGGTGGAGAACCTGTTACAGAGCGGCAAGCGGAGCGTTCGCCCAGGAAAATGGCCAGACAAGCACTGTATGGACCCATTCAGGGCTGATTTCGACATGATGCAGGTGCGGCCGGTCTCTCGCTCCGTACGGCTCAACGGCCTGGCCACCTGCCTGCGCCTGGAGGCGGTCTACTGGCGGATCCTGGAGCGTATCGCCGAGGCCAATCGCTGCACGGTCAGCGCCGTGTTGTCGTACGTGGATCGCGAGGTCCACCTGCGCCACGGCGGGGCGAGGAACTTCAGCGGGCTGGTCCGCGTCATCTGCGTCGCCTGGTTGCTCGATCCGCCCAGTGTGCGCTGATCGCGGGCGGGCTGCACTGCTCTCGTTAACCATATATAATCCCGCTTTTTGCTGCCCCGGCAGCCAGCGTTGTTGTGGTTGACGAGAGACACCCATGCCCCTGTATGACTATCAATGTGCATCCTGCGATCACCGGCTCGAGGTGTTGCAGAAGATCAGCGCCGCGCCGCTGACCGATTGCCCGGCATGCCAGGCGCCGGCACTGAAGAAACTGTTGTCGGTGCCAGGCTTTCGACTGAGCGGCACCGGCTGGTACGAGACCGACTTCAAGACCGGGGCGAAAAAGAATCTGGCAGGCGGCGACAAGGCCGACTGAGTTGAATTGCTGTGACCAGGTCTTGCAGTATTAGCCCCTTGGGCGGCCAAGACCTCCACCGAATACACGAATCACGAGAAGCGAAACCACCATCATGATGCGCAGCCATTATTGCGGCCAACTGAACGAGCGCCTGGACGGCCAGGAAGTCACCCTTTGCGGCTGGGTCCATCGTCGCCGCGACCACGGCGGGGTGATCTTCCTCGATATCCGTGACCGCGAAGGCATGGCTCAGGTCGTCTTCGACCCGGATCGCGCCGAGACCTTCGCCGCTGCCGATCGCGTGCGCAGCGAATACGTGGTGCAGGTCACCGGCAAGGTGCGCCTGCGTCCGGCCGGTGCGGTCAACCCGAACATGGCCTCCGGTGCCATCGAGGTGCTGGGCTACGAGCTGAAGGTGCTCAACGAGGCCGAGACGCCTCCCTTCCCGCTCAACGAATATTCCGACGTGGGCGAGGAAACCCGCCTGCGCTACCGCTTCATCGACCTGCGTCGCCCGGAAATGGCCGACAAGCTGCGCCTGCGTTCGCGTATCACCAGCAGCATCCGCCGCTACCTGGACGACAACGGCTTCCTCGACGTCGAGACGCCGATCCTGACCCGCGCCACCCCGGAAGGCGCGCGTGACTACCTGGTGCCGAGCCGTACCCACGCCGGCAGCTTCTTCGCCCTGCCGCAGTCGCCGCAACTGTTCAAGCAGCTGCTGATGGTCGCCGGCTTCGACCGCTACTACCAGATCGCCAAGTGTTTCCGCGACGAAGACCTGCGTGCCGACCGCCAGCCGGAATTCACCCAGATCGACATCGAGACCAGCTTCCTCGACGAAGCCGAGATCATGGGCCTGACCGAGGGCATGATCCGCAAGCTGTTCAAGGAAGTGCTGGACCTGGAGTTCGGCGAGTTCCCGCACATGACCTTCGAGGAGGCCATGCGCCGCTACGGCTCCGACAAGCCTGACCTGCGCATCCCGCTGGAACTGGTCGACGTCGCCGACCAGCTCAAGGACGTCGAGTTCAAGGTCTTCGCCGGCCCGGCCAACGATCCGAAGTGCCGCGTCACCGCCCTGCGCCTGCCGGGCGGTGCCAGCATGCCGCGCAGCCGCATCGACGAATACACCAAGTTCGTCGGTATCTACGGTGCCAAGGGCCTGGCCTACATCAAGGTCAACGAGCGCGCCAAGGGCGTCGAGGGCCTGCAGTCGCCGATCGTCAAGAACATCCCCGAGGCCAACCTGAACGTGATCCTCGATCGCGTCGGTGCGGTCGATGGCGATATCGTGTTCTTCGGCGCCGACAAGGCCAAGATCGTCAGCGAGGCCCTGGGTGCGCTGCGTATCCGCCTGGGCCACGACTTCGAGCTGCTGACCTGCGAATGGGCACCGCTGTGGGTCGTCGACTTCCCGATGTTCGAAGAGAACGACGACGGCAGCTTCACTGCCCTGCACCACCCGTTCACCGCGCCCAAGTGCACCCCCGAGGAGCTGGAGGCCAACCCGGCCGCCGCCTTGTCGCGTGCCTACGACATGGTGCTCAACGGCACCGAGCTGGGTGGCGGTTCTATCCGTATCCACCGCAAGGAAATGCAGCAGGCGGTCTTCCGTCTGTTGGGCATCGACGCCGACGAGCAGCAGGAGAAGTTCGGCTTCCTGCTCGACGCCCTGAAATTCGGTGCGCCGCCCCATGGTGGCCTGGCCTTTGGCCTGGACCGCCTGGTCATGCTGATGACCGGCGCCCAGTCGATCCGTGAAGTGATCGCCTTCCCGAAAACCCAGAGCGCTGCCTGCGTCATGACCCAGGCTCCTGGCATGGTGGATGCCAAGGCCCTGCGCGAGCTGCACATCCGCCTGCGCGAGCAGACCAAGGTCGAGTAAGCGGACCCCGGGCACCCTCGACGGGTGCCCTTGCGCTTTTGCGCAGGATTTCTCGTGTTCCGCCCTCCGGGGCGGAACCTGTTTGTGTTTCAAGGATTCGGAGTCGATATGGCTGGTCATTCCAAATGGGCGAACATCAAGCACCGCAAGGGGCGCCAGGATGCCAAGAGAGGCAAGATCTTCACCAAATGGATCCGCGAACTGACCGTCGCCGCCAAGCAGGGCGGCCCTGACCCGGCGTCCAACCCGCGTCTGCGCCTGGCCCAGGACAAGGCCCTGAGCGCCAACATGAGCCGCGACGTCATCGATCGCGCCATCGCTCGCGGCGCCGGGACCGCCGAGAACGACAATGTCGAGGAACTGACCTACGAAGGTTACGGCCCCGGCGGCGTGGCGATCATGGTCGAGGCCATGACCGACAACCGCAACCGTACCGCGGCGGCAGTGCGCCACGCCTTCACCAAGTGTGGCGGCAACCTGGGCACCGACGGCTCCGTGGCCTACCTGTTCGAGCGCAAGGGGCAGATCAGCTTTGCCGCCGAACTGGGCCTTGAGGAGGACGCGTTGATGGAGGCGGCCCTGGAGGCTGGCGCCGAGGACGTGGTGGCCAATGACGACGGCTCGTTCGAGGTCTTCACCTCGTTCCAGGACTTCTACGCCGTGCGCAGCGCACTGGAAGAGGCCGGCTACAAGAGCTCCGACGCCGAGATCGTGATGCAGCCGAGCACCACCGCCGAGCTGGACCAGGACGGCGCCGAGAAGGTGCTCAGGCTGATCGACATGCTCGAAGACCTGGATGACGTGCAGAACGTCCACTCCAATGCCGAGATTTCCGACGAGATCATGGAAAAACTCGGCTAAGGTGGTCGGGAAGGCACGGGCCAGCCGCGTGGATGCCAGGCGTTCTTGCTGACCCTTCGCGGCGGCCTGGCGTCCCGGTCAGCACCAAGACCCAACACCGCCTGACCTGCCCGTACAGGCTCAGCACTGACAGCGACGGGCCCTGGCCATTCCCGAAGCCCCGGCTTCCCTATTTCCCCGGCATTGCAGGCCTTATGACTTTGATTCTTGGTATCGACCCCGGCTCGCGCATCACCGGCTACGGCGTGGTGCGCCAGGTCGGGCATGGCTGCGAGTACGTGGCGTCGGGCTGCATCCGCACCGGTGGCGGCGAGCTGCAGGAGCGGCTGCAGATCGTGTTTCGTGGCGTGCGTGAGATCATTCGCCTGCATGGCCCTGTGACCATGGGCATCGAGCGGGTGTTCATGGCGCGCAACGCCGATTCGGCGCTCAAGCTCGGTCAAGCCCGGGGCGCGGCCATCGTCGCGGCGGTGGAAGAGGGGCTGGAGATCGCCGAATACAGCGCCAGCCAGGTCAAGCAGGCGGTGGCCGGCACCGGCGGTGCCAACAAGGAGCAGGTGATGCTGATGGTCATGCACTTGCTCAAGCTGACCCAGAAGCCGCAGGTCGATGCCTCCGACGCCCTGGCCATCGCCCTGTGTCATGCCCACACCCGTTCCAGCCTGGTGCCCCACGGCCTGGCCACGGCGCGACGACGCGGCGGGCGCTTGCGTCTGTAGCGGCTTCATGCCCTGATACACATTTTGTCCGGGTGAAGCGTTCACCCGTTGCATTTGCTGATAGGGTTGTCCGGTCGCCGACCGGCGCCCGAGAGGAAGGATCGGAACGTGATTGGACGTTTGCGCGGCACCCTGGCGGAAAAGCAGCCGCCGCACCTGATAGTCGATGTCAATGGCCTGGGCTACGAGCTGGAAGTCCCCATGACGACCCTGTATCGCTTGCCCAAGGTGGGCGAGACGGTGACCCTGCATACCCATCTGGTGGTGCGCGAGGATGCCCATCTGCTGTATGGCTTCTTCGAAAAGCGCGAGCGCGAGCTGTTCCGTGAGCTGATCCGGCTCAACGGCGTGGGGCCCAAGCTGGCCCTGGCCCTGATGTCGGGCCTGGAGGCCGATGAGTTGGTGCGTTGCGTCCAGGCCCAGGACACCTCGGCGCTGGTGCGCGTGCCTGGTGTCGGCAAGAAGACCGCCGAGCGTCTGCTGGTCGAGCTCAAGGACCGCTTCAAGGCCTGGGAAACCTCGCCGGCCATGTTCACCCTGGTCGCCGACGGCCCGCTGCCGGTGTCCAGTCTCTCCAACGCCGAGGCCGATGCGGTCAGTGCGCTGATCTCCCTGGGCTACAAGCCCCAGGAAGCGAGCAAGGCCGTCTCGGCCATCGAAGGCAAGGCCAGCCTGAGCAGCGAAGAGCTGATCCGCCGTAGCCTCAAAGGGATGATCGCCAAGTGATCGAAGCCGACCGACTGATCGCCGCCAGCGGGCGTGACCGCGAGGAAGTCCAGGATCGGGCGATCCGTCCGCTGCGCCTGGAGGAGTACATCGGCCAACCGGTGGTGCGCGAGCAGATGGCGCTGTTCATCCAGGCCGCCCGCGCCCGTGGCGAGTCCCTCGACCACACCCTGATCTTCGGCCCGCCCGGGCTGGGCAAGACCACCCTTGCCAACATCATCGCCCAAGAGATGGGCGTGTCGATCAAGAGCACATCGGGGCCGATCCTCGAGCGCCCTGGCGACCTGGCAGCCCTGCTGACCAACCTCGAACCCCATGACGTGCTGTTCATCGACGAGATCCATCGCCTGTCGCCGGTGGTCGAGGAGGTGCTGTACCCAGCCATGGAGGACTTCCAGCTGGACATCATGATCGGCGAGGGGCCGGCGGCGCGTTCGATCAAGCTCGACCTGCCGCCTTTCACCCTGGTCGGCGCCACCACCCGGGCGGGCATGCTGACCAACCCGCTGCGCGACCGCTTCGGCATCGTCCAGCGCCTGGAGTTCTACAACAACGCCGACCTGGCCACCATCGTCAGCCGTTCCGGCAACATCCTCGGCCTGCCGATCGAAGAGCAGGGCGCCTTCGAGATCGCCCGCCGCGCCCGCGGTACCCCGCGGATCGCCAACCGCCTGCTGCGCCGTGTGCGCGATTACGCCGAGGTGCGTGGCAAGGGGCAGATCACCAAGGCAGTGGCCGACATGGCGTTGAACCTGCTGGACGTGGACGAGCGCGGCTTCGACCATTCCGACCGGCGCCTGCTGCTGACCATGATCGAGAAGTTCGATGGCGGCCCGGTGGGGGTCGACAGCCTGGCCGCAGCCATCAGCGAGGAGCGCCATACCATCGAGGACGTGCTCGAGCCGTACTTGATCCAGCAGGGCTACATCATGCGCACACCCCGTGGCCGTGTGGTCACCCGGCACGCCTACCTGCACTTCGGCCTGAACATTCCCGGACGCCTGGCCGAGGGCGGAGATTTTTCCGACCCGGGCGATGAATGACAGATCGAATCGGGTTTTTCGTGGTCCTACCGCTGGCATGCCATCGGCCTGCTGGCAATACGACATTATCGATGAAAAAACAGTTGCCGGGGCGGATTGGCAAGCTGAGGAGTAAGCACTAGAGTATGCGCGCGCAAAATGGCCTGGAACCGTTCGCACACCGCTGTCGCGTCTATTACGAGGACACCGACGCAGGTGGCGTGGTGTATTACGTCAACTACCTGAAATTCATGGAGCGAGCGCGTACCGAACGGCTGCGCCACCTGGGCTTCTCCCAGGCCGAACTGGCCGGCCAGAACCTGTTGTTCGTGGTCCATTCCAGCGAAGCGCGCTACCACGCGCCGGCACGCCTGGACGATACGCTGCGGGTGACCGCGCAAGTGCTTGAATTGAATCGCGCCAGCCTGCGCTTCGTGCAGCAGGTCTGGCGGGAAAAGGATGAAGTGCTGCTCTGCGAAGGGCAGTTCCTGGTGGCCGCCGTGCGCGCCGACACTTTCAAACCCCGGGCCATACCCCCAGAACTGCGCGACGCCTTCCTGGCGGACGGCACGGGTACTCAATCGAACGCAGGAGAATAAGCGTGGAAGCTAACGTCGTCGACCATACCTCCATGTGGAGTCTGGTCAGCAATGCCAGCATCGTGGTACAGCTGGTGATGCTGACCCTGGTGGCAGCCTCGGTCACCTCATGGATCATGATCTTCCAGCGCAGCAACATGCTGCGCGCCGGTCGTCGTGCGCTGGATACCTTCGAGGAGCGCTTCTGGTCGGGTATCGACCTGTCCAAGCTGTACCGCCAGGCCGGCAGCAACCCCGATCCGGATTCGGGCGTCGAGCAGGTCTTCCGGGCCGGCTTCAAGGAGTTCTCGCGCCTGCGCCAGCAACCTGGCGTCGATCCGGATGCGGTGATGGAAGGCGTGGGCCGTGCCATGCGCGTGGCCATTTCCCGTGAGGAAGAGAAGCTCGAGCAGAGCCTGCCGTTCCTCGCCACCGTCGGCTCCACCAGCCCGTACATCGGCCTGTTCGGTACCGTCTGGGGCATCATGAACTCCTTCCGCGGCCTGGCCAGTGCCCAACAGGCCACCCTCGCCACCGTCGCACCGGGCATCGCCGAGGCCCTGATCGCCACCGCGATCGGCCTGTTCGCCGCGATCCCGGCGGTCATCGCCTACAACCGCTTCTCCGCGCGCAGTGAAGTGCTGATCGGCCGTTACTACACGTTCGCCGACGAGTTCCAGGCGATCCTGCACCGCAAAGTGCACACCAGCGAAGAGTGATCAGGTAGAAGCCCATGGCCCGAGTTCGCCACAAACGCAAGCCGGTCGCCGAGATGAACGTGGTGCCCTACATCGATGTGATGCTGGTGCTGCTGGTCATCTTCATGGTGACCGCCCCCATGCTCAACCAGGGCGTGAAGGTGGACCTGCCCAAGGTTTCCAGCGAAGCCTTGCCGCAGGACAACAACGTTCAGATCCTGACCATTTCGATCAAGGCCGACAAGACCTACTACTGGAACCTCGGCAGCGAAGTCGATACCGACAAGCAGATGGACAAGGCCATGACCTTGCCGGAAATGACCGACGCCGTGACCAAGATCATTGCCGCCGGCCGTGACCAGGGCAAGCAGACCCAGGTCTTCATCCGTGGCGACAAGGCTGTCGACTACGGTGCTGTCATGGGCGCCATGGGCGGGTTGCAGAAGGCCGGTGTCGGAAACGTTGGCCTGATTACCGAGGCGCCCTGATGCAACAGCGAGAGCCATCCGCCTCGGAAAGCTACTTCTGGCCCAGTGTCTGGGCCATCGGCCTGCATGTGCTGGTGTTCGCCATGCTGTTCGTCAGCTTTGCCATGACGCCTGAGCTGCCGCCCTCCAAGCCCATCGTCCAGGCCACGCTCTACCAGCTCAAGTCCAAGAGCCAGGCGACCACCCAGACCAATCAGAAGATTGCCGGGGAGGCGAAGAAAACCGCCTCGCGCCAGACCGAAGTCGAACAGCTGGAGCAGAAGAAGGTCGAGCAGGAGGCCGTGAAGGCCGCGGAACAAAAGAAAGCCGAGGCTGCTCAAAAGGCCGAGCAGGCCCGTGAGGCCGCCGAGGCGAAGAAGGCCGAGGAAGCGGCGAAGGCCGCCGAAGCCAAGAAGGCCGAGGAGGCGAAGAAGGCCGCCGAGAAGCAGCAGGCCGACATCGCCAAGAAGAAAGCCGAGGAAGAAAAGAAGAAGGCTGCCGAGGAGGCCAAGAAAAAGGCCGCCGAAGAAGCCAAGAAGAAAGCGGCCGAGGACGCCAAGAAGAAAGCGGCGGCCGAGGAAGCGAAGAAAAAGGCAGCTGAAGAGGCCAAGAAGAAGGCCGCGGCAGAAGCCCAGAAGAAAAAGGCACAGGAAGCGGCTCGCAAGGCGGCCGAGGACAAGAAGGCACAGGCCCTGGCCGAGCTTCTGTCCGACACCACCGAGCGGCAGCAGGCGCTGGCCGACGAGCAGGGCGACCAGGTGGCCGGCGATTTCGACGACCTGATCCGCATGCGCGCGGCCGAAGGTTGGGCGCGTCCGCCATCCGCACGCAGGGGCATGACGGTAGTCCTGCAGATCAACATGCTGCCGGATGGCACCATCACCAACGTCAGCGTGTCCCGCTCAAGCGGCGACGGCCCGTTCGACAGTTCGGCGGTGGCGGCAGTGAGGAACATTGGTCGACTGACCGAGATGCAGGGCTTGAAGCCGAACGAGTTCAATCCGTATCGTTCATTCAAGATGACATTTACACCTGAGGATCTATCGTTGTGATTAAACTCCTTCGAGGACTGCTGGTCATGCTCTGCTGCGTGGCAGGCATGGCCGTGGCAGAGGAAAAGAACATCCTGGTCACCAGCGGCAGCGACCGGGCAACGCCTATCGCGGTGGTGCCGTTCGGCCTGCAGGGCGGTAGCGTGCTACCGGAAGACATGGCCGAGATCATCGGCAACGACCTGCGCAACTCTGGCTACTACGCGCCGATTCCACGGCAGAACATGATCAGCCAGCCGACCCAGGCCAGCGAAGTGATCTTCCGCGACTGGAAGGCCCTGGGCGCCCAGTACGTGATGGTCGGCAACATCGTGCCGGCCGGTGGCCGCCTGCAGGTGCAGTACGCCCTGTTCAACGTCGCCACCGAGCAGCAAGTGCTGACCGGCAGCGTCGCCGGCGGCGTCGACCAGTTGCGCGACATGGCCCACTACATCGCCGACCAGTCGTTCGAGAAGCTCACCGGCATCAAGGGGGCGTTCTCCACCCGCATGCTGTATGTGACCGCCGAGCGCTTCTCCACCAACAACACCCGCTACACCCTGCAGCGCTCGGACTACGACGGTGCCCGTGCAGTGACCCTGCTGCAGTCCCGCGAGCCGATCCTGTCGCCGCGTTTCGCCCCGGATGGCAAGCGCATCGCCTACGTGTCGTTCGAACAGCGCCGGCCGCGCATCTTCATCCAGCACATCGACACCGGCCGCCGCGAGCAGGTCACCAACTTCGAGGGCCTCAATGGTGCCCCGGCCTGGTCGCCTGACGGTTCGCGCCTGGCGTTCGTGCTGTCCAAGGACGGCAACCCGGACATCTACGTGATGAACGTGGCCTCGCGCCAGATCAGCCGCGTCACCGCCGGCCCGGGCATCAACACCGAGCCGTTCTGGGGCAAGGATGGCAACACCCTGTACTTCACCTCCGACCGTGGCGGCAAGCCGCAGATCTACAAGACGTCGGTCAGTGGCGGTGGTGCCGAGCGCGTGACCTTCGTGGGTAACTACAACGCCAACCCGAAACTTTCGGCGGACGAGAAGACCCTGGTGATGATCCATCGCCAGCAGGGTTTCACCAACTTCAAGGTGGCGGCCCAGGACCTGCAGCGCGGAAGTGTAAAGATTCTGTCCGAGACCAGTCTCGACGAGTCCCCCACTGTTGCGCCAAACGGCACCATGCTAATCTACGCCACCCGCCAGCAGGGCCGGGGAGTCTTGATGCTCGTCTCGCTCAATGGACGCGTGAGGCTCCCACTTCCCACCGCTCAAGGCGAAGTCAGAGAACCGTCCTGGTCCCCTTACCTGAACTGATTGCGGCGTAACATTTTTGCTTAACACACTGGGGTTTCATTAGGAGTTTCACGATGGAAATGCTGAAGTTTGGTAAATTCGCTGCGCTGGCCCTGGCCATGGCCGTGGCTGTAGGTTGCTCCTCCAAGGGCGGTGACGATTCTGGCGAAGGTGCTGTCGACCCGAACGCTGGCTACGGCGCCAACACCGGTGCTGTCGATGGCAGCCTGAGCGAAGAAGCCGCCCTGCGCGCAATCACCACCTTCTACTTCGAATACGACAGCTCGGACCTGAAGCCGGAAGCCATGCGCGCCCTGGACGTTCACGCCAAGGACCTGAAAGCCAACGGCAACCGCGTTGTCCTGGAAGGCAACACCGACGAGCGCGGCACCCGTGAGTACAACATGGCTCTGGGTGAGCGTCGTGCCAAGGCCGTTCAGCGCTACCTGGTCCTGCAGGGCGTTTCCCCTGCCCAGCTGGAACTGGTTTCCTACGGTGAAGAGCGTCCGGTTGCCACCGGCCACGACGAGCAGTCCTGGGCTCAGAACCGTCGCGTAGAGCTGCGCAAGTAATTTGCCATGCGTATGTGCCGTCGTGCTGTAACCGTCCTCGCACTCAGCCTGCCGCTTTCGGCATGGGCTGCGGTTCCCGTAGTAGATGACAACGCGGGCGGCTATCCGCCTGCGGGTTATGGCACGAGCGGCGCCTATGCCGGGGTGGGGGCTTCGACTCCCGCCTCTGCACAGGGCCAGCTGTTCATGCAGCTGCAGCAGATGCAGGACCAGATTTCCCGCCAGCAGGGCATCATCGAAGAGCTGCAGAACGATGTGGCCCGCATGAAGCAGGAGAACCTGGAGCGCTACCAGGATCTGGACCGTCGCATCAACAGTGGTGTCGCACCTGCCGCGACTCCCGAGAATTCCTCCACTGGCGGCGCACCGGGTGCCGCCGCCGGTGCTGCCGCTGGCGCCGCCGCCCAACAACCGGCCGCCAGCAGCGAACCAGGTGATCCGGCGAAAGAGAAGCTCTACTACGACGCGGCTTTCGACCTGATCAAGCAGAAGGACTTCGACAAGGCCAGCCAGGCCTTCAACGCCTTCCTGCGCAAGTACCCCAACAGCCAGTACGCCGGCAACGCCCAGTACTGGCTCGGCGAGGTGAACCTGGCCAAAGGCGACCTGCAAGGCGCCGGCCAGGCCTTCGCCAAGGTCAGCCAGCTGTACCCCAAGCACAGCAAGGTGCCTGACTCGCTGTACAAGCTGGCCGATGTCGAACGTCGCCTCGGCCACACCGACAAGGTCAAGGGCATCCTCCAGCAGGTCATCACCCAGTACCCCGGCACCTCCGCCGCGCAACTGGCCCAGCGCGACCTGCAGAAGCTCTGAGCATCGCCGTTCGAAAGAAACCCGCGCTCGTCGCGGGTTTTTTCGTTAGAATCTTGGCCCTTTTACGTAAACACGCTGCCGCGGATAACGCCATGTCGAGTCCGCGACAGTGCCTGACGGAGGCGGATGGCCTGTTCAGCTGTCACGCCCGTGGCGACCATGCAAGACACATTACGCATCACCGAAGTCTTTTACTCTTTGCAGGGTGAAACGCGAACGGCTGGGCTGCCCACCGTTTTCGTGCGCCTGACCGGCTGTCCCCTGCGCTGCCAGTACTGCGACAGTGCCTATGCCTTCAGTGGCGGCAGCATTCGCACCCTCGACTCCATTCTCGAGCAGGTGGCCGGTTTCCGGCCACGCTACGTCTGCGTCACCGGCGGCGAACCGCTGGCCCAGCCCAACGCGCTGCCCTTGCTCGAGCGGCTGTGCGATGCCGGCTACGAGGTATCGCTGGAAACCAGCGGTGCCCTGGACATCTCCCGGGTCGATAGCCGCGTGAGCCGTGTGGTCGACCTCAAGACGCCCGGCTCCGAGGAGGCGCACCGCAACCGCTACGAGAACATCGAGCACCTGACGCGCAACGACCAGGTCAAGTTCGTCATCTGTTCCCGCGAGGACTACGACTGGGCGGTATCGAAGCTGATCCAGTACAACCTCGACCAGCGGGCCGGCGAGGTGCTGTTCTCGCCCAGCCATCACCAGGTCGATGCCACGGCGCTTGCCGACTGGATCGTCGCCGACAACCTGCCCGTGCGCTTCCAGCTGCAGTTGCACAAGCTGCTGTGGAATGACGAGCCGGGCCGCTGACAGGAGAAAAAGACATGACAGAAAAACGCGCGGTAATCCTGCTTTCCGGTGGCCTGGACTCGGCCACTGTGGTGGCCATGGCCAAGGCCGAAGGCTACAGCTGCTACACCATGAGTTTCGACTACGGTCAGCGCCATCGCGCCGAACTCGACGCCGCGGCTCGGGTCGCCCGTGACCTGGGCGTGGTCGAGCACAAGGTGATCGGTCTGAACCTCAACGGTATCGGTGGTTCGGCCCTGACCGACAGCAGCATCGACGTGCCCGAGGCGCCGGGCGACGGCATCCCGGTGACCTACGTGCCGGCCCGCAACACGGTGTTCCTGTCCCTGGCCCTGGGCTGGGCAGAGGTGCTGGAGGCCCGTGACATTTTCATCGGTGTCAACGCCGTGGACTACTCCGGTTACCCGGACTGCCGCCCGGAATTCGTCGAGGCTTTCGAGCGCATGGCCAACCTGGCGACCAAGGCCGGGGTCGAGGGGCAGGGCTTCCGTATCCAGGCACCGCTGCAGAACTTGAGCAAGGCGCAGATCATCCAGGCCGGTATCGCCCGTGGCGTGGACTACAGTCTTACGGTTTCCTGCTACCAGGCCGACGATCAGGGCCGCGCTTGCGGCAAATGCGACAGCTGCCGCCTGCGCGCCGAAGGCTTCAAGGCGGCCGGTGTCGAGGATCCGACGAACTATTTTTGAAAAAAGTTGCGATGGGGTGTTGATTTCCCGTTAGAAATCAGTATTATACGCGCCATCCAACGGGTCGTTAGCTCAGTTGGTAGAGCAGTTGGCTTTTAACCAATTGGTCGAAGGTTCGAGTCCTTCACGACCCACCATATATATGAAATAGCCCACCTATCATGGTGGGCTATTTCATTTCTGCTTCAGAAAAATCAATGGTTTGGGCTCATGCGGCGGGTGATGGCTGCTGTATTGTGTTCCCCGATTCCAGGTCCATTTGATCTTTCTCGGGGGGCTGCAACGCAGCCCCAAAATGGCAACTGAAATATTTTCCCTGTCGAAGAACGGATGGGCCTGTACGGTGAGGCCCGTGCTCCCCGCAAGCCGCTCGCGATTGCCGGTGTTCTACTCGGCCCATTCCGGGTCGCCGGTGAACACCACCGTGAGCCAGCGATCCGGCCCTTCGCCGCCGATGGCCGCGCCGATCTCGTCGCGCAGGGCGTCCCACTCGGCGATCGTCCTGGCTGCCAGGGTGGCCGGTACGATGAAGTACAGTTCGATCTCCCGCGAGCGTCCGACCTTGGCGACATAGGCACGATAGGATTGCAGGCCGTGCCGGCTGACGAAGGTCTGGGCGACTTCGTCGACATGCTGCTTCAGGTCGCTCGGGGTCACCAGGAACATGTCCGCCAGCGCCTGGCGCACCACCGACATCGGCAGCGGGATGATGACCAGGCAGACCAGGGCCAGCACGGCTGGGTCGATGTACGGCGAGAGCCATTGCCACTTCGTGCCCTGCACCGCATAGCCGAAACAGAAGGCGACCAGTAGCGCGGCGGTGATGCTGGCCGACATCACCCAGCCCTTGACGTCCATGCGCACGAAGTCAGAGCCGATCCCACGGTTGGCGCGGGCCTCGACGACGGCGATGGCCACGCAGGCGGCGACGGTGACCAGCGCATAGACCAGCGCCACGCCGAATTCCAGGTCACGGCCGCCTTCGAGCAGGCTGCTGACGGCGTTGATCAAGGCATAGATGGCCACGCCAGTGAGCAGGATGCCATTGAGTGCCAGGACCATCGGCTCCAGGTGCCAGAACCCCATGGTGAAGCGTTCGCGCAGCTTGCGTGAGAGCTGCGTGGCCCTGGCGTGGGCGGTGATCAACCTGACCACCACCAGGGACAGGCCGCTCATGCTGGCGTCGACCAGCGAATACACGCCGTCGAAAATGATCGAGAACGAGCCCGAGGCCAGACCGAAAGCGATGCCGATGCTGGCGATGAACAGGGTCACGGCGATGGACATGCGTAGCAGGCCCTGTTCGCTATTCAGGTCGAAGAGTGGGGTTTTGCTCGGTGTTTCCATGATCGGGCTCATTCAGGTGGTGCCGGGGTGCTTGTACTGGTCCATTCGCGGGCAAGCCCGCTCCCACGCAGACCGCGCCGTTCCTGAGAGCGGTACCGAGCCTGTGGAAGCGGGCTTGTCCGCGAATGGGCCGCTACAGGCTAGACGCGAAACTGTTCCATCAATGCCTGTTGCTGGTTGGCCAGGCGGTTCAGTGCCTGGCTGATCCGTGCCGACTCGTCCGCCTGGCCAGACAGCGACTCGGTCACGTCGCGGATGCCAGCCACGTTGCGGTTGACCTCCTCGGCCACGGCGCTCTGTTCCTCGGCGGCCGAAGCGATCTGCAGGTTCATGTCGCTGATCACCGCCACCGCCTCGCCGATACGCTGCAGGGCGGGCAGGGCCTGTTCCATTCGCGTGGCGCTGTCCTGAGCCTGGCGCTGGCTCTCGTTCATGGCGCCGACCACGTCATGGGTACCTTGTTGCAGGCCTTCGATCACCTGGCGGATCTCCTCCACCGAGACCTGGGTACGTTGGGCCAGGCTGCGCACTTCGTCGGCGACCACGGCGAAGCCACGGCCGGCTTCGCCTGCACGGGCAGCCTCGATGGCGGCGTTGAGCGCCAGCAGGTTGGTCTGCTCGGCGATGGCCCGGATCACCTCGAGCACCGAGCCGATCTGCTCGCTACGCCCTGCCAGCGAACGGGCCTGGCCCATGGCCGTGTCCATGTCGTCCGCCAGCCGGTCGATGGCCTGGCGGGTGGCGGCGACCAGTTCCAGGCCCTCGCGCGTGGCCTGGTCGGCACCGCGCGCGGCTTGGGCCGCCTGGGCCGCGTTATGGGCGACGTCGTGGGCGGTGGCGCTCATCTCGTTGGCGGCGGTGGCTACTTGCTCGATCTCCCGCTGCTGCTGTTGCATGCCGCTGCTGGTCTGGCTGGCGATGGCGGCAGACTGGTCGGCGGTGCCGCGGGCTTCCTGCAGCGAGCCCTTGACCTGGGCGATCACCGGCTGGAGCTTGTCGAGGAAGCGGTTGAACCACGCGCTCAACTGGCCCAGTTCGTCGTCCCTGGCATAGTCCAGGCGCCGGGTCAGGTCGCCTTCGCCGCTGGCGATGTCGCGCAGGCGCTCGGCCACGGCGAGAATCGGCCGGGTCACGCCCCGGGCGGTCAGCCAGACCAGCAACAGCCCGAGCACGGCGGCGGCCAGGCCGATCAGCAGGCTGGTGAGGTTGGCCTGTTGGTTGTACGCGTCCAGGCGCTGGTTGAGGGCGATGGCTGGCGCCTGCAGCACGGGCTCCGGGAGTTCCAGCAGCACCTGCCAGGGCGCTGCGTCGGGGATCGGCGCGAATGGCCGGGAGATGTGCATCAGGCCGTCATCCAGACGCTCCAGCGCCTGGCCGGTGCGCAGGGTGTCGGCCAGGGAGCGGTCGTCGAAGGCCTGCTCCAGCGGCTTGCTCAATTGCGTATTGTCGCGGCTGTGCCCGGCCAGCAGGCCTGCGGGGCTGACGATACTGACCTCTCCCCGGCCGTCGAACAGTTCCTGGCGACCGGCCAGGCTCAATTGCTGCAGGTTGTCCAGGCCGATGTCCAGGCCGACCACGCCGATCACCTTGCCACCCTCCAGCAAGGGCAGGGCGATGCTGGTCATCAGTACCTGGCGGCCGTTGACCTCGTCGAAATACGGGTCGAGCACGCAGGCCCTGGCCGTTTCCTGGGGGCAGGTCAGCCAGCGGTTGTAGGGCGAGCCGTTGGCGGCGGGGCTGGTATCGGCGAGCATCGATTCGGGCATGGCCTCGGCCTCCAGGGTGCCGGGGCGGGGTTGCGACCAGTACAGCGAGAAGCGGCCGCTGTCGTTGCTGCCCAGGGCGTCCTGGCCGATGAAGCGGGCGTCCTGCTGGTCCAGGGCGTCGGGTTGGAATACCAGGTACAGGCCGATCAGCTCCGGGTTCGCGGCCAGTGCGGCGCGTGCCTGGGTGACCAGTTCGCTGCGCAGGTCGGCATTGCCATGCGCCTTGAGTACCTGCACCAGGCGGGCGAAGCCGTTGCCGTACTGGTAGGCATCCATGAAGTAGCGCTCGATGCGCAGGGCCTGGGTCTCGGCGTGGGCCTGCAGGCGCAGGCGGGCACTATGGTCGAGTAGCTCGGTGTTGGCTTGGAAGACCTGCACCGCGCTGCGCCGGGCCTGGGTCAGCGACGTGGCCACCAGCAGGGCGACGATGGCCACCAGGCACAGGCCGGCGAGGAGGGTGATCTTCCATTGGATGGAGAGGCGGCGCAGGGGCATGGGGCTTTCCTTCTCGATCGAAGACAACGCCCGCGCTCTGGCGCGGGCATTGTCGGCGGGGTCTCATTCGGCGATATAGCTCGGTGGCGCTACCCGGAAGGCCTTTGTCAGCCAGGTCAGGTATAGCACGCCAACCACGACGATATTCACTGCCGGCGTCTTGTGGCGCGGGTGCAGGCGGGCGAACAGCCGCCGGGGATCACCTTCTGCGGCGGGTGACGGGCGCGGCAAGGGCGAGCGGGTGGGCTCCATGTTGTTCACCTTTCTTGTAGGAGCGGGAGCTGGCGCGGCGGGTTTGCCTGTATGATGGATGGCAGGGGGGCAACGTAGGAGGTGGCGCGTGAGGGCAGGGGCGGATGGGGGTCATGGCAGCGCTGTTCTTCTTCGTTATGTTGGGCGCGGAGCTGGGTGGGAAAAATAAAAAACGAAAGGTGTCTATGTGTCAAGTGTAATACGACAAATTATTACTTTTGCAGAAAATTATCGGTGTGTTTAACGATTTAATTAGGGGTTTTTGCATGTAAAAGGTGATTTATATAGATTTTTGCGTTCAAAAAAATTAACGATTGCGACGCAAGGTGCAATTTCCCAGGCAGGGCCGCCGCCCGTGCTGCGGACAATGGTAATCTTGGTGCACCGCGTCGCGCCCTGTGCCGCGCATCCCGCCCTTATGGACAGCAATCGGTTCTATTCATGAAGAAATCAGTAGGCATCCTTTCCGGCCTGGCCGTTGTCATCGCCGTCGCAACCACTGCTGGCGCCTGGTACACCGGCACGCACCTGCCCGCGGAACTGGAGCGCTCCGTCGCCCGTGGCAACGAGCAGTTGCAAAAGACCATGGCCGGCACCGGTGGCAGCATGACCCTCGAACTGGCCTCGCTCGAGCAGCGCTTTTTCACCAGTACCGCGCACTACCGGCTCAAGGCCAAGGATGTCTGGCTGGGCGAGGGCGAGCCGCTGAACTTCGATCTCGGTATCGTTGACCAGATCGAGCACGGCCCGTTTCCCTGGTCGCGGATCAAGGCCCTGAAGCTGATGCCGGTCATGGCCACCAGCAACAGCGTGCTGGAGAAGGACGACTTCACCGCAGCCTGGTTCACTGCCGCTGGCGACAAGACACCATTGGCCGGCCAGGTCAGCCTGGGCTATGGCGGCGGCATCGAGAGCGACATCCGCCTGGCGCCACTCAAGCTCAGCGAGGAGAACGGCAGCACCCTCGACTTCTCTGGCATGCAACTGCTGCTGCGTGGCGATCGCGACGGCAAGGTGGTGAAGATCGACGGTCACGCCGACAGGCTGGAGATGAACCTGGCCGGTGACGAGCATCCGCCGATCAAGTTCCTGCTCAACGGCTTCAAGGTCGATGGTGACCTGGCCGGGATCGGCCACGACATGATCTACGTGGGCAACCTCGACCTGGCCCTGGCCGAGACCCAGGTCACCCTCGGGCCGCAGCAGGATGTACTGGTGCTCAAGGGGCTGGAGCAGAACAACCGCTACGACGCCGAAGGCCAGGACAAGCTGTCCGGCCGCCTGGAATACAAGGTCGCCGATATCACTTATGCCGGCCGTGCCGTGGGCAGCGGGGAGATGGTCTGGACCATGAAGTCCCTGGATATCCCGGCTATGCAAGCGCTGCTCGCCTGGTACCAGACCAAGATGCCGCAGGTGCAGCAGGCTGCCGCCCAGGGTGAGCCCCTGCCGTCGCTCGACATGACTGCCCAGGAGCAGGCCAAGGTCCAGGCCGATCTGCAGAAGATGCTCGCCGCCAAGCCACAGTTGGCCCTGGAGAACCTGTCGTTCAAGACAGCCAATGGCGAGAGCCGTTTCAACCTGGCGGTCGACTTGGCCAGCCCCACGTCCTTCGACTTGCCGCCTGAGCAGTTGGGCAAGCAATTGGTCACCCGCTTGCAGGGCAAGCTGACACTGTCCAAGCCGATGATCGGCGACCTGGCGACCCTGCAGGCGCTGCTCGAGGGCCAGACCGATGCCCAGTTCATCGCCCGGCAGTCCAGCCAGGCGGGCGAAATGGTCGGCATGATGGCGCTGCAGAGCGGCATGGCCACGGTCGAGGGCGACGATGTGGTATCGAGCCTGCACTATGCCGATGGCATGGTCGATTTCAACGGCCGGAAGATGACCGTCGAGGAGTTCGCCATGCTTCTCAATGCCCACCTGGCTGCGTTGGCGCCGCAGGGCTGATACCCCCGGTGGTGTTCTGCGCCCTTTTAGCGACACAAGGCCGCTCCCACACAGCGCTGATGACAAAACAGCGCCAGTTTGTGGGAGCAGGCCTGTCGAGGCGCCGAACCGCCACGAATAGACCAGGAAGATTGCCCTGACCCACTCGCCCGGTAAAAAGCGCTTTTGAATTGTCTCGATTGTCTGTAGCCTTCGGCGTCCGATAATAATCCGTGCCCGCAGATGGGCCGCGATGGCCCGCCTGGCCATCCGGCACCTGTTAGCCGATCTGCCAGGGCCGGGTGTTACACTCGATTGACGCGCACATGCGCCCGCAGGTCCAGCGATCATGACCCAGATTTCCGAACGCCTGTTGGTTCAAGCCCATCTTGATGCCAAGCAGCCCAATCCGCTGACGCCCGAGCAGGAGGCCGAATACCGTGCGGCCATCGCTGCCGAACTCAAGGCCCAGAATGCCGTTCTGGTCGCCCACTACTACTGCGACCCGGTGATCCAGGCACTGGCCGAGGAGACCGGTGGCTGCGTATCCGACTCGCTGGAGATGGCCCGTTTCGGCAAGAACCACTCGGCCAGCACCGTGGTGGTCGCGGGGGTGCGCTTCATGGGCGAGACGGCGAAGATCCTCACCCCGGAAAAGCGTGTGCTGATGCCGACCCTGGACGCCACCTGCTCCCTTGACCTGGGGTGCCCGGTGGAAGAGTTCTCGGCCTTCTGTGACCAGCATCCGGAGCGTACCGTGGTGGTGTATGCCAACACCTCGGCAGCGGTGAAGGCGCGGGCCGACTGGGTGGTGACTTCCAGTTGCGCGCTGGAGATCGTCGAGAGCCTCATGGACAACGGCGAAACCATCATCTGGGGCCCGGACCAGCACCTGGGCCGCTACATCCAGAAGCAGACCGGTGCCGACATGCTGCTCTGGGATGGCGCTTGCATCGTCCACGAAGAATTCAAGTCGCGCCAGCTGGCGGACATGAAGGCGCTGTACCCGGACGCGGCGATCCTGGTCCATCCCGAGTCGCCTGAGTCGGTGATCGAACTGGCCGACGCGGTGGGCTCCACCAGCCAGTTGATCAAGGCTGCCCAGACCCTGCCGAACAAGACCTTCATCGTCGCCACCGACCGTGGCATCTTCTACAAGATGCAGCAGTTGTGCCCGGACAAGGAATTCGTCGAGGCCCCCACCGCCGGCAATGGCGCCGCCTGCCGCAGTTGCGCCCATTGCCCGTGGATGGCCATGAACACCTTGGAGCGCACCTTGGATTGCCTGCGCAAGGGCAGCAACGAGATCTTCGTCGATCCGGCGCTCATCCCCAAGGCGATCAAACCGCTCAACCGTATGCTCGACTTCACCCAGGCGGCACGGCTTAAGCTATCCGGCAACGCGTGAGGCAAGGGGCTGCAAGGCAGCCCCAAATGGCGGCTGAACACGCGCTACACCTTAGCGCATCATCTCCTTGACCATCCGCTGCTGCTCGAGGATCTCCCGCTGGCGCGCATCGATCTGCGAGGCCAGCGGGAAGTTGCCGCCTGCGCGGCGTTTGGCGTAATCCAGTTGCTGGATGGCCTGGTCGAAGTCGCCCACCAGGGTGAAGTACTCGGCCCGGGCCCGGTGCAGGCCGATGGTGTTGCCAGACAGACCGCGCACCTCAGCGATGTCGTACCACACGTCCGGGTCATAGGGGCGGCTCTTGACCAGGCTGTCCAGCACCTTCTCCGCCTCGGCCGGACGGTTCTGCTTGACCAGCAGGTCGGCGCGCACCTGCTGCAGCGGGTAGCTGCTCGGGTACAGCGCACGCAGCCGCTCGACACGTTGTTGGGCATCAGCCAGGCGGTTGTTGGTGATCTCCAGATCGATCTGCGCCAGGTTGTAGGTGAGGTCATTGGGCGCCTTGGCCAGCAGGGGCTTGAGGTTCTCCCGCGCTTCGTTGAGCCGGCCGCCTTTGATCTGGGCGATCGCCAGGCCATAGCGCGCCGCATCCATGTTTGGATTCTCATCGAGCTGGGCGCGGAAGCGCTTGGCCGCCAGGCCCGGCGTGCCTTCGTAGATCAGTGCCACGCGGGCGCGGATCAACTGGTAGCGCTGGCTGTCCTCGATGCCCCCCTTGGGCGCCTGCTCGGCACGGTTGCGGGTGTCGGCGATACGCGACTCGGTGACCGGGTGGGTAAGGAGGAATTCCGGTGGCTTGGCGTCGTAGCGATACTGGCGGGCCAGGCGCTCGAACATGGTCGGCATGTTGCGTGGGTCATACCCGGCACGCTCCAGGTTCTGGATGCCGATGCGGTCGGCTTCCTGCTCGTTCTGCCGGGAGAAGCGCCGCTGCTCCTGGATGGCCGCCGCCTGGGTTCCGGCGATCACGCCGATGCCGGCATCGCCCCCGCCCCCTGCCGCCAGCACGATACCGGCCAGCAGCGCTGCCATCATCGGCAACTGCATGCGCTGCTGGGCCTCGACGCCGCGGGCGAAGTGGCGCTGGGACAAGTGCGCCAGTTCGTGGGCCAGCACCGAGGCGTACTCGCCCTCGGTCTGGGCGTTGAGGAACAGGCCGCCGTTGACCCCGACGATGCCGCCGGGCGCGGCGAAGGCGTTGAGCTCGCGGCTGTCGATGAGGATGAATTCCAGGCGCCGGTCCTGCAGCTGGCTGGTTTCGGCCAGCTTGTAGACGCTGGTCTCGACGTAGTCCTTGAGCTGGGGGTCGTTCAACTGGTTGACCTGGCCGCGCAGCAGACTCAGCCAGGCCCGGCCCAGTTGATGCTCCTGCTGTGGCGAAACGATCGCGGAACTGGCGTCGCCCAGTGACGGCAGGTCGTCGGCATGGCCGGGAAGGGCCATCAGGCAGGCCAGCGTCAACAGGGTAGGGCGCAGTAGATTCATGCACGAAGCTCGCGTCGGTCAAAGAGCTCTACTGTAGCCGGCTCGCACGTTGACGACCAGTGGCGCTATCCTAGCGGATTGCCCCGCCATGCCCTTGGAGAAACCCTCGATGAGCGACACCCCGACCTGCGACGCCGAACTCGACGTCAGCGGCCTGAATTGCCCCCTGCCGCTGCTCAAGGCGAAGATGGAGCTCAACCGCCTGGCCAGCGGCGCGGTGCTCAAGGTAGTCGCCACCGATGCCGGCTCCCAGCGCGACTTCCGCACCTTTGCCCAGCTTGCCGGTCATACGCTGCTGCGTGAAACGGCCGAGGCGGGCGTCTACACCTACTGGCTGCGCAAGGCCTGAGTCTTTTCCCAAGGATCGTCAATGTTCAAAGT
Source organism: Pseudomonas sp. I2 (assembly GCF_040984075.1). Taxonomy (NCBI): domain Bacteria; kingdom Pseudomonadati; phylum Pseudomonadota; class Gammaproteobacteria; order Pseudomonadales; family Pseudomonadaceae; genus Pseudomonas; species Pseudomonas sp. I2. The sequence continues at coordinate 15,415 of NZ_JBCGFQ010000035.1, read as the reverse complement.
GCTTCGTGACTGGATGCAGCGCTACTTCTCCGATGAGGAGGCAGTGGTGCTGGCGGTCCTGCTGTTCCTGGCCTTCACTGCTGTGCTGACCCTGGGTGGCATGCTCGCGCCGGTCCTGGCCGGGATGGTGTTGGCGTTCCTCATGCAGGGGCTGGTCAATGCTTTGGAGCGCCTGAAGGTGCCGACCCGGCTGGCGGTATGGCTGGTGTTCGCCCTGTTCATGGGCGCGTTGGCGGTATTCCTGCTGGTGCTGGTGCCGTTGCTCTGGCACCAGTTGATCACCTTGTTCAACGAGCTGCCGGGCATGCTCGGCAAGTGGCAGTCGCTGCTGCTGTTGCTACCGGAGCGCTACCCGCACCTGGTGTCCGACGAGCAGGTGCTGCGCGCCATCGAGTCGGTGCGCGGCGAGATCGGCAAGTTCGGCCAGTGGGCCCTGACGTTCTCCCTGTCGAGCCTGCCCTTGCTGGTCAATGCGATGATCTACCTGGTGCTGGTGCCGATCCTGGTGTTCTTCTTCCTCAAGGACCGCGAGCTGATCGCCCGCTGGGTCAGCGGTTACCTGCCCCGCGAGCGCACCTTGCTGAACCGGGTGGGGGACGAGATGAACCGGCAGATCGCCAACTACATCCGCGGCAAGGGCATCGAGATACTGATCTGTGGTATCGCCACCTATATCGCCTTCATCAGCCTGGGCCTCAACTATGCCGCCTTGCTGGCGCTGCTGGTGGGGCTGTCGGTGGTGGTGCCCTACGTGGGCGCGGTGGTGGTGACCGTGCCGGTGACCTTGATCGCGCTGTTCCAGTGGGGCTGGGGCGATGAGTTCATCTACCTGATGATGGTGTACGCGATCATCCAGGCGCTGGATGGCAACGTGCTGGTGCCGCTGCTGTTCTCCGAGGCGGTCAGCCTGCACCCGGTGGCGATCATTTGCGCGGTGCTGCTGTTCGGCGGATTGTGGGGCTTCTGGGGGATCTTCTTCGCCATCCCGCTGGCGACCCTGTTCAAGGCCGTGCTCGATGCCTGGCCGCGGCAGGAGCCCTCGGTCGCGCCGATGCTCTAGCTGCACGCTACAAGCCGCAAGCTGCAAGTAAAAGCAGATCGCGTTGACGCCGCTTTACTTGTAGCTTGCAGCTCGGCCCTAGCGCTGGTTCAGGGCCTGGGCTGCCGCCAGTACGGCTTCGACATGGCCGGGGACCTTCACGCCGCGCCATTCCTGGCGCAGCACACCGTCCTTGTCGATCAGGAAGGTGCTGCGGTCCACGCCCATGTATTCCTTGCCGTAGAGCTTCTTGAGCTTGATCACGTCGAACAGCTGGCACAGCGCCTCGTCCTTGTCGCTGATCAGCTCGAAGGTAAAGCCCTGCTTGGCCTTGAAGTTCTCGTGGGATTTGATGCCATCGCGGGACACACCGAACACCACGGTGTTGGCGGCCTTGAACGCCTCGTGATGGTCGCGGAAACCCTGGCCCTCGGTGGTGCAGCCGGGGGTACTGTCCTTGGGGTAGAAATACAGCACCACCTGCTGGCCCTTGAGGGCAGAAAGGCTGACGGCCTGGCCGCTGGTGGCCTGGGCCTGAAAATCGGCAACGGGTTGGTCGAGTGCTACGGCCATGGGAGCTTCCTTACATGGGGTTCTGTGGGCGCCAGGGTTCGATCAGCGCGTCCAGGTTCAGGGCGTCGGCGAAGTCGAGGAACTGGTCGCGCAGCCAGCTGATTTGCGTGCCGGCCGGCAGGATCACGGTGAACTGGGCATTGAGCATGCTGCTGCCGGTCTGCGGTGCCAGGTAGGTGTCGCAGGTCATGCTTTCCAGCTCGACGCGGTGGTCGAGGAAGAACTGGCACAGCTCGCTGACGATGTCCGGGCGATAGGCCGCGCTGACATAGGCCACGTAGGGCAGGGCTTGCGGGCGGACCTCCTGGTCGGCGCTGCGTACCACGTCGAGGGTCAGGCCGTGCTTTTTACCCAGGCTCGGCAGGGCTGTCTCCAGGCGCGCCAGGGCGTCCCAGCTGCCGCCGACCTGCAGCACCAGGGCGCTGGTCTCGCCGTGGCGGGTCAGGCGCGAGGTGACCACCGCGCAACGATTGTCGAAGGCGGCACGGCTCAGGACATTGGCCAGCTCCATGGGGTTGGGGCCCAGGGCGCTGATGACGAGGAATTGTTCGCGGACGGTGGGGGTGGACATGCAGCATTCCTAAAGCGATGAGCGGTCGGCGCAGGACGGGGACAAGCCTCCGGTTGCGCCAGGGCCAGGAGCCGGCTTGGCGGTCGTGGACGCTGGCGGGGAGCACCGTCGACGGCCCGGCGGGCCGCGTTGCACCGATCAAAGGATCAAGGGTAGCGAAAAGCGGCGCGAAGGGGAATGCTCCGCCCGCCTGCTTCGCTTGTGCAAGGCCGATGGCGCCAGTACCATTACGGCTCTCTTTTTCCGGCAGGAGCAGTTACATGATTGCGGGCAGTATGGTGGCATTGGTCACACCCATGGATGCACAAGGGCGTCTTGATTGGGACAGCCTCGGCAAACTTGTAGACTTCCACCTGGAAAAAGGCACCCATGCGATCGTCGCCGTCGGCACCACCGGCGAGTCGGCCACCCTCGACGTCGAGGAGCACATCGCGGTCATCGAATTCGTGGTCAAGCGCGTCAATGGCCGTATCCCGGTCATCGCCGGCACCGGCGCCAACTCCACCACCGAAGCCGTCCACCTGACCCAGAACGCCAAGAACGCTGGCGCCGACGCTTGCCTGCTCGTCGTGCCGTACTATAACAAGCCGACCCAGGAAGGCCTGTACCAGCACTTCAAGCACATCGCCGAAGCCGTCGACATCCCGCAGATCCTCTACAACGTGCCCGGCCGCACCTCCTGCGACATGCAGGCCGAGACCGTGATCCGCCTGTCGAAGGTGCCGAACATCATCGGCATCAAGGAAGCCACCGGCGACCTGGCCCGCGCCAAGGCGATCCTCGAGGGCGTGAGCGACGACTTCATCGTCATGTCCGGCGACGACCCGACCGCCGTCGAGCTGATCCTGCTGGGCGGCAAGGGCAACATCTCCGTCACCGCCAACGTCGCCCCGCGCGAAATGGCCGACCTGTGCGAGGCCGCCCTTGCGGGCAATGCCGAGAAGGCCCGCGCGATCAACGAAAAACTCATGCCACTGCACAAGCACCTGTTCTGCGAGGCCAACCCGATCCCGGTGAAGTGGGCGCTCGTCGAGATGGGCCTGATGCAACCGGGCATTCGCCTGCCGCTGACCTGGCTGAGCGAATCCTGCCACGACGTTGTCCGCCAGGCCCTGCGCCAGTCCGGCGTGCTGGTTTAATCGAGGAAGTACACCGCATGAAGCGACTGGTTGGCCTTTCCACCCTCGCCCTGATCATCTCCAGCACCAGCGGTTGCGGCTGGCTGTGGGGCGAGGATGGCTATTTCCGCGACCGCGGCAGCGATTACCTGCAGGCGCACCCGACCGCGCCGATGCAACTGCCGCCGGACGCCAGCAACGTCAAGCGTCTCGACCCGCTGCTGCCGATCCCGCGCAACGTCGCCGACGACCGCGTCACCGGCGAGTTCGAGGTACCCCGGCCGCAGCCGCTGTCGACCGCCGCCGAGGTCAGCGACTTCAGCCTGCAGCGCAGCGGCAACAGCCGCTGGGTACTGGCCCAGCGCTCGCCTGCCGAAGTCTGGCCGGTGGCCCACCAGTTCTTCGAGGACAACGGCTTCCGCATCGCCGAGGAGCGTCCGCAGACCGGTGAATTCAATACCACCTGGCAGCGTTTCGACGAGCTGTCCGCCTCCCTCGGCCAGCGTCTGGCCAGCACCGCCAGCAGCGGTGACAGTGAAGTGCGCGTCCGTGTGCGCATGGAGCCTGGCGTGCAGCGCAATACCTCCGAGGTCTACATCGTCAGTGTCGAGCGTCCGGCTGGCAGCACTGCCGAGCCCGACTTCCCGTCCAGCTCCACCAACACCGGTGCCGATGCGTTGCTGGTCGACGAAATGCTGGCCAGCATGAACCGCAGCGCCGAGAAGGGCGGTTCGGTCTCGCTGCTGGCCGCCCGCGACTTCGACGCGCCGAGCCGTGTCAGCCTGAGCGAGGACGGCAGCGGCAACCCGGTGCTGTACCTGGGCGCCGACCTGGACCGCGCCTGGTCCAGCGTGGGCCGTGCCCTGGAGCAGGGCGAATGGCGGGTCGAGGACATCAACCGCAGCTTGGGCCTCTACTACATCAACCTGTCCGAGAAGCCCGACGACAAGCAGAACGAGCCTGGCTTCTTCAGCCGCCTGTTCGGCAGCGCGCCGACCCAGGAAGAGCGTGAAGCCCGCGCCGAACGCTACCAGGTGCGCCTGAGCAAGGTCGCCGAGAGCGTCCAGGTCACTGTCGAGAAGGACATCAACACCGTGGCCCCGGCCGATGTGGCTCGCCGCGTGCTGAGCATGATCCAGGACCACCTGGGCTAAGTGCGCTTCGCGGTACTTGGAAGCGGCAGCCAGGGAAACGGCACGCTGATCGCCAGTGGTGATACTTTCATCCTGGTCGATTGCGGTTTTTCCTTGCGCGAGACCGAGCGGCGCCTGGCGCTGCTCGGCGTATCGGCGACGCAACTGAGCGCCGTGCTGGTGACCCACGAACATGCCGACCACGTGCATGGCGTCGGATTGCTGGCACGGCGCTACAATGTACCGGTCTACCTCAGCCAGGGTACCTTGCGCGGCATGCGCAAGCCGGTGGAGGTGGCCGGTTTTCTCGGCTGTGGCGACAACCTGTGCATCGGCGACCTGCAGGTCAGCGCGGCGCGGGTCGAGCACGATGCGTTCGAGCCGCTGCAATATGTGCTCAGCGACGGGCGTCGGCGCTTCGGCATGCTCACCGACCTGGGCTCCTACGACGGGCGCCTGCTGGACCGCTACCAAGGCCTGGATGCACTGCTGATCGAAGCCAACCACTGCCGTGACATGCTGGCCCGCGGACATTACCCGTACTTCCTGAAGCAACGGGTCGGCGGCAGCCAGGGACATCTGAACAACCACCAGGCCGCCAGCCTGGTGGCCGAGTTGGGCTGGCAACACCTGCAGCACCTGGTGCTGGCCCACCTCAGCAGCAAGAACAACCGGCCACAACTGGCCCGCCAGTGCTTCGTCGACACCCTGGGGTGCGACCCGGACTGGCTCCAGGTGGCGAACCAGGAACACGGGCTCGACTGGCGTGAAATCGCCTAGCCCACCCACTCAAGCAAGCGGAGCCCATCATGGAAAAACGCGAAGAACTCTACCGCGGCAAGGCCAAATCGGTTTACAAGACCGACGACGCCGACCGCTTGATCCTGCTGTTCCGTAACGACACCTCGGCGTTCGACGGCAAGCGCATCGAACAACTCGACCGCAAGGGCATGGTGAACAACAAGTTCAATGCCTTCATCATGCAGAAGCTCGAAGCAGCCGGCATCCCGACCCAGTTCGACAAGCTGCTGGGCGACAACGAGAGCCTGGTCAAGAAGCTGGACATGATCCCGGTCGAGTGCGTGGTGCGTAACTATGCCGCTGGCAGCCTGGTCAAGCGCCTGGGCGTCGAGGAAGGCATCAAGCTCGAGCCTTCGACCTTCGAACTGTTCCTCAAGAACGACGAGAAAGGCGACCCCTTCATCAACGAATCCCACGTGATCGCCTTCGGCTGGGGCACCGCCGAGCAACTGGCGACCATGAAGCAGCTGTCGCTGAAGGTCAACGAAGTGCTGAGCAAGCTGTTCGACGACGCCGGCCTGCTGCTGGTCGACTTCAAGCTGGAATTCGGCCTGTTCCACGGCCAGATCGTCCTGGGCGACGAGTTCAGCCCCGACGGCTGCCGCCTGTGGGACAAGGAAACCCGCAAGAAGATGGACAAGGACCGCTTCCGCCAGGGCCTCGGTGGTGTCATCGAAGCCTACGAAGAAGTGGCCCAGCGCCTGGGCGTGCCGCTCTAAGCGCTACGCGCACGCAAGCGCCTGATACCACGCGAATTTTTTCAAAGAAGGGTTTGCCTTTCGCGAAATCGCTGGTATGATGCGCGCCACTGGAGAGATGCCGGAGTGGTCGAACGGGACGGATTCGAAATCCGTTGTACCTTCGCGGGTACCTAGGGTTCAAATCCCTATCTCTCCGCCATATTAAAGGCCCCGAGCGCTGTGAAGCCCTCGGGGCTTTTTCATTTGGGGGAATTTTGGGGGAATTGGGGGAGGGTGATATTCCCCCAAGCGTTCGCTATCATTCCGCCATGGCCTACTTCGAGAAACGCGGCGAGGCCTGGCGCGCCCAGATCCGTCGCAAAGGATACCCAACCCTTTCTGCAACCTTCGACACCAAGGCAGAAGCCCAGCGATGGGCCGCTGAGATCGAGGGTGATATGTCGCGTGCGCGCTTCGTCGACATGCGCGAGGCCGAGAGCACCACGCTCGATGATGCGCTCGACCGCTACCTGCGTGAGGTGACTTCGACCAAGAAGGGCGCCAAGCAGGAAGAGGTTCGCATCAAGAAGTGGAGGGAGCACAAGCTGGCAAGCAAGGGGCTGGCCGCGATCCGCTCGAGCGACATGGCTGCCTACCGCGATGCGGAACTGAAGGAAGGGAAGTCGACCGCGACCGTTCGTCTCAACCTGGCGGTGATCAGCCATCTCTACACGGTGGCCACCAAGGAGTGGGGGATCGAAGGGTTGACCAACCCGTGCCGAGCGATCCGGATGCCGAAGGGCAGCAAGGAGAGAGATCGGCGCCCGACGCCGGCGGAGCTCACCGCCCTCTACAAGGCAGCCGGCCAGATGAATGCCCAGCTTCCGGTGTTCATTGAGTTGGCGGTGGAGACGGCTATGCGCCGGTCTGAGCTGCTGATGCTGCGCCGCGATCAGGTCCGCGGCAAAGTGGCCTACCTGGAAGACACCAAGAACGGCGAAAGGCGAGCCGTGCCACTGTCATCCCGGGCGATCGCTCTGCTGGAGAGCTTGCCCACGCCGATCAATGGCGGCCGGTACTTCAGCCTGGCCCTCAACACGATCAGCAACTACTTCCCCAGGGCCTGCGAGGCTGCTGGGATTGAAGGCCTTCGCCTTCACGACCTTCGCCATGAGGCGACCAGTCGGTTCTTCGAACGCGGCTTCACCATGATGGAGGTCGCGAGTATCACTGGTCACAAGACCCTGGCGATGCTAAAGCGTTACACGCACCTCAGCCCGCAAGACCTCGCCGAAAAACTCGGCTGAGGTCAGGCGACCCGGAGCGACGGCGGATCTTTCCGCTTCCGCCCCGGTTTGGGCTTCTGGTGCTCCCCATCCCGAAATTCGCGCAGGAATTTGCGCACGTCTTCTTTCAGCCAGCAGTGCCGGTTGCCCATCTTGAAGCTCTTGGGCAGCCACGGCACGCCCCGGCGAATCCCTTCCCTGATCGACGCCTCGGTGCGGCCCAGCAGCTTGGCCAGACCCTCCACCGTCAACACCTCGGTTTCTTCGCTCATTCCTTCCTCCCGGCCTGATGCGTCAGAATCTGGTTGTCACGCCGACCTGTCACGTCAGCCGTCTTCAGCTCAGTGATCACGGATTCGATACCAGCTACATAGCTGCCTGGCCGGCCTACCGTTGCGCCGGTCAACCGCTCAACTACCACCTCGACCGACGACCCTCGCAGCGAGGCGACCAGATCAATTGCCCAGTTCCTCGCCTCCAGGTACATGAAGCGGTTGATGGGGCCTGATATCGGTGTTTCCGTCTCAAAGGTGCCAGTGCTGGGTGCCACTGGGGTGGCTACCGGCAGTTTTGCCGAGGACCTGGACTGCACCGAATTCAATCGACCACGGGCACGCCGCAAAGCCATGTGCATTACTTCTTGTAGCGCCAATGGCCGCTGCATCGGTATGCATCCTCTGCCTTCAAAAGCGGCCTGTCACATACGCAGTGCATTGACGACCAAGGTAAACGCATGGGATGGCTGCCGACGACTCGGGTAATACAAGTGATAACCCGGGAATGGCGCGCACCAGTCTTCCAGTACGCGAACCAGACGGCCATCCTCCAGGTGCGGGGCGAATTCCTCCTCGGGAAGAAACGCGATGCCCAGGCCTGCCAATGCAGCATCCACCATGCTGGGCGAGGTGTTGAATACCAGCTGGCCGTCCACCCGCACATTCAACGGCTGGCCACGCCGCTCGAACTCCCAGACGTACAGCCCACCTGCCGACTGCATGCGCTGGTTGATGCAGCTGTGCTTGAGCAGGTCGCGTGGGGTCTTGGGAACGGGGCGACTTTCAAAGTACGCCGGGGAGGCTGCAGCGGCCATGCGCAAGGGTGGGCCGATGGGAACCGCGATCATGTCCTTGTCGATGGTATCGCCCAGGCGCACGCCCGCGTCGAAACGGTCGGCAACGATATCGCGAAAGCCGTAGTTGATGTCGAACTCCATCTTGATGTCGGGGTACTCGCGCAAGAGGGGCGTGAGCTTGGGAAGCAGGTAGGTGCGCAGAATATGCTCGCCACAGGTGATCCGCACGGTACCTGCAGGCTTGTCTCGCATCTCGGTCAACTCGTCGAGCTCTGCTTCGATTTCGTCGAAGCGATGACCAATCGCCTTCAACAGGCGCTCGCCGGCTGCCGTAGGCGACACGCTGCGCGTGGTGCGGGTGAGCAGGCGGATGTCCAGCCTCGCTTCCAGCCCGCTGATTGCCTGGCTCAGGGCGGACTGGGTCACGCCCAGCAGCGAGGCGGCGCGGGTGAAACTGCCTTCCCGGGCAACGGTCACGAATGACAACAGATCGTTGAGGTTTCGTCTGACCATGGCTGCTGCGTCCCACACTTGACTGATTAGTAGGTCTTATATCCCCTTTAAGCATTCATTAGCTAGTAATGGGGCCCGGCATGTTCCACCATTTCCAACGCCTGCCATCACCGGGCTCCTTTTTCCTGACTATTCCAGCTGTAGCAGATGACTGAAAACATCGAGAGAACCCTATCCTCAAACGACCAGACGCAGGCACCCATTGCCCATTGGAGCGGTGTCTTCGCGATGTCGCTGTGCGTGTTCGCGCTGATCGCCTCCGAGTTCATGCCCGTCAGCCTGCTGACGCCAATCGCGGCCGATCTCCAGGTCACGGAGGGGATGGCCGGGCAAGGTATCGCCATCTCCGGCGTGTTCGCCGTGTTGACCAGCCTGTCGATCTCCGCGTTGGCCGGCGGCATGAACCGCAAGACGTTGTTGCTGCTGCTGACCGGGGTGATGGCCCTGTCGGGTGCCGTCGTCGCGCTGGCGCCGAACTACCTGGTCTATATGGTCGGCCGTGCGCTCATCGGTGTGGTCATCGGTGGCTTCTGGTCCCTGTCGGCGGCAACGGCCATGCGCCTGGTGTTGCCCCACCAGGTGCCGCGTGCCCTGGCGATCTTCAACGGCGGCAATGCGCTGGCCACGGTGATCGCGGCGCCGCTGGGTAGCTACCTGGGGTCGATCATGGGCTGGCGTGGTGCGTTCTTCTGCCTGGTGCCGGTGGCGGCGATTGCCCTGGTCTGGCAATGGGTGAGCCTACCGGCCATGCAGGTCCCGCAGCGCCCGTCGGCTGCGAGCAATGTCTTCACGGTGCTCAAGAACCGGGCCGTGGCATTGGGCATGGCTGCTTGCGGTGCCTTTTTCATGGGCCAGTTCGCCTTGTTCACCTATGTGCGGCCGTTCCTCGAGAAGGTGACGCAGGTCGGCGTGTCCGCCTTGTCGCTCATCCTGTTGGTGATCGGCGTCGCCGGTTTCATCGGTACCCTGTTGATCGGCAGCGTCCTGCGGCGCGGCCTGTACGGGACGCTGATGGTCATTCCAGTGGTGATGGCGGCCATTGCATTGACGCTGATTCCGCTCGGCGGCTGGGCTGCGGCGGTCGTGGCGCTGCTGGGCCTGTGGGGCCTGATAGCGACCTCGGCGCCGGTGGGCTGGTGGAGTTGGATCGCCAAGGTCATGCCCCACAATGCCGAGGCTGGCGGCGGGCTGATGGTCGCGGTCATCCAGCTGGCCATTGCCCTGGGGTCTACCATGGGCGGCGTATTGTTCGATGCCAGCGGCTACCAGAGCACCTTCGTCGTGAGTGCGGCCGTGCTGCTGCTTGCGGCTTTGCTGACCTTCCTGACCTCGCGCGCGCCAGCGCCCAAGATCGCCTGAGCCCCGCTGGCGGGGGCAATGCCCGAGATTACCAAGGAATCACCCATGTGGATGACCGGCGGCGAACGCCGCTTTGCCATTACCTTGGCCGATACCGAGGCGGCCCATGCCTTCGCCGCGATGTTGCCGCTGGCCATCGACATGGCCGACCTCAATGGCAACGGGAAGCACGCGGACTTGCCGAAGCCGCTTCCACAGGGACAGCGCTCAACTCATGACTGGCGCCGAACCTTGTGGGGCTTGCCGGTGATGGGGCGCGAAGCGGCCCCAAAAATGCCGGCTGAAAGTTAACTGACCGGCATTCGCTAGGTCGTCAGCACCTGGCGCTCCCTGGCGCGCTTGGCCCTGGACACGCTGATTTCACCGGGCAGGGCGACGGCATTCTTGCTGGCAAGGACTTCGGCCATGACGCTGACCGCGATCTCGGCCGGTGTCTTGCTGCCGATGTAGATGCCGATAGGGCCATGCAGGCGCTTGAGCGACGCCTCGGTTTCGCCGAAATGCTCGATCAGGCGCTCGCGGCGCAGCTGGCTGTTGCGCCGCGAGCCAATCGCGCCAATGTAGAACGCCGGGCTGTGCAGGGCTTCGAGCAGGGCGAGGTCGTCGAGCTTGGGGTCGTGGCTGAGGGCGATGATGCAGGTGCGCTGGTCCGGGACGAAGGCCCTGACCACGTCATCTGGCATGCCGACGATCTGCTCGACGCCCGGCAGGTGCCAGCCGGCCTGGTGTTCGGGGCGGGGATCGCAGACCGACACGTTGAAACCGTTGAACAGGGCCATGGTCGCCAGGTACTCGGCCAGCGCACCGGCACCGATCAGCAGCATGCGATACCCTGGGCCGAGCGTATTGACCATGCGCTGCCCGTCGAAGCTGAACTGGTCTGGAACCGGGGTCGGGGTGAGGCTGACTTCGCCATTGGCCAGGTCCAGTTCGCGGCGTACCAGGCTGCCCGTGTCGAGGCTGGCGAGGAGTTCGTCCAGGCTGTCCACGGCCGGCTGGAACTCCAGGACCAGCTCCAGCGTACCGCCGCAGGGCAGGCCGAAGCGATGGGCCTCGTCGGCGCTGACACCATAGCGGACCACCTGCGGCAGGTCGCCGTGCATGCCGGGCCCGCCATAGGCCGTGGTGTGGCGGTGGATGAGATCGTCCTCGATGCAACCACCGGACACGCTGCCCACCACGCGCCCATCGCCGCGCAGCGCCATCATCGAGCCGACAGGCCGTGGCGACGAGCCCCAGGTGCGGGCAACGGTGGCCAACAGGACGCGCTCGCCAGCGGCGAGCCAGTCGCGGGTGGTGCGCAGTACGAGCAGGTCGATGCTTTCCATGGGTGTCGCGAAGCCTCTATGGTGTCTGTGCTGGCTTGCGCGGCCTGCCAGCGGATCTTGCGCATCAGCGATCGTCCAGCGCGTCAGCCGAACGTATGGCGGCTCAGCGGTATGCTGCGAATACGCTGGCCGGTCAGTTGCGCCACCGCATTGGCCACGGCGGGCGCCACCGCTGGCAGCGGCGGTTCGCCGATGCCGCCCATCTTCGCGCCGCTCTCGACGATACGCACATGCACCCGGGCCATGCGCGACGGCGGCAGGATCGGGTACTGGTCGTAGTTGCGTGCCCGCGGCATGCCATCGCGCCACACCGCTTCCTCCAGCAGCGCTTGCGACAGGCCCAGGGCCACGGCCCCGTTGACCTGTGCCTCGATGATCGCCGGGTTGACGATGCTGCCCGGGTCGATCGCCTGCCAGATGTCGTGGACCTTGACCTGGCCGTCGTCGATCGACACCTCGGCGATCACCGCCGCCTCCGAGCCGAACGGCGAGGCCATGGCCACGCCACGGGCGCGCTTGCTGCCGTCCTCGGCGGTGAACGGGCCGCGTTTCCAGCCCCCGGACAGCTCGCCGACCGCCTGCAGCAGGTCGCTCAGGCGCGGGTTGTCGCGCAGCAGGTGCAGGCGCAGCTCGAAGGGGTCGTGACCGCCTTTGTCGGCCAATTCGTCGAGAAAGGCCTCGTAGAAGAAGTCGTTCAAGGAGTTACCCACGGAGCGCCAGTAGCCGAGCATGGCAGGCCCTTTGACGTAGACCTGGGCGATGCGCTTGTTGGCGATGGCATAGGCCTTGCCCGCCAGCCCTTCGAGCGCACTGGGGTCGAGCTTCTCGCCCTGCTTGCCGGCGATGGCTTCGGTAGGGCCTTCGGTGGCGCTCACGGCTTCCAGGGCTACCGGCAGGCCTTTGTCATCCAGCCCGGCGCGGAACTTGACCACGGCCATGGGGCGCAGGACATCGCGCAAGAACTCCTCCTCGCGGCTCCAGATCACCTTGACCGGGCGGCCGACCGCCTTGGCCAGCGTGATCGCCTGCGGGTAGGGATTGGCCGAGTCGTAAAGAAAATGCCGGCCGAAGAAGCCCCCCAGCAAGGGCGAGTGCAGGGTGATCCGCGCAGGCTCGAGCCCGGTGCGCTTGGCGATGTCGTCGCGGAACATGTCTGGCGCCTGGTTGGGCAGCCAGACCTCCAGCGAGCCGTCAGGGTTGAAGCGTGCCGTCGCTGACGGTGGCTCCAGCTGGGCATGGTTGAGGTACTGGTTATGGTAGGTGGCCTCGACCGTGGTCTTGGCGCTGGCCAGGGCAGCAGCCACATCGCCTTCCTTCTCGTCGTCGCGCCCTGGGCCGGGCTGGGCGGCCAGGTGCTCGCGCCAGGCGTCGCTGGAAAAGTCCTTGGGCATCGGCCGCACCTTCGAGTCCGGGCCCGGCTCCTGCCAGTCGACCTGCAGCGCCTCTGCTGCGCGTTTGGCATGCCACCAGCGTTCGGCGACCACCGCCACCGCGCCTGGCAACTGGTGCACCGAATGCACGCCCTTCATGGTCTTGACCTGCGCTGCGTTGCGCAGGCCGCCGACGGTCATGCCCAGGCGCGGCGCGTGCTGCACGGCGGCATGCAGCATGCCGTCGACCTTGATGTCGATGCTGTACTGGGCCTTGCCGGTGGACTTGTCGTAGGCATCGACGCGCTTGACCGGCTTGCCGATCCAGCGGAACTGGCTGGGGTCGCGCAGCTTGACGGTGGCCGGGGCCGGCACGGGCAGGTCCATGGCGCGCTCGGCCAGTTCGCCATAGCTGATGGTACGGCCCGAGGCGGCATGGACCACCTTGCCGGGCTCGGTGGAGAGCTCACCCAGCGGCACGCCGAAGTGCTCGGCGCCGGCCTGCAGCAACATGTTCCGGGCCAGGGCGCCGAGGCGGCGCATGGTCGGGTAGCTCATGCGTACTGACATGCTGCCTCCGGTGATGCGCATGCCGTTCTCCATGACCACGTAGGCCTCGCCGGGCGGTGCACTCTCGACCAGGAAGGTGGCCGGGTCGGCATCCAGTTCTTCGCCGACGATCTGCGCCATCGAGGTGTAGGTCCCCTGGCCGCCCTCCATGAACGGGCTGAGCAGGCGCACGGTGTTGTCCGGGCGGATCTCCAGGAAGGCAGGCACCTGGGTGCCACGCTCGGTGGTCGCGGCGGCGGCCTGCACACGGGCCGACCCCAGTGGCAGGCCGAAACCCAGTACCAGCGCACCCACGGCGGTGCCGGCGAGAAAGCGTCGGCGGGACAGGTTGACGGTTTCGCCCACGGGCAGGTGCAGCAGGTCTTCAGGGGTGTCGATGCGCGTCTTCATCAGGCCTTACCCCCTTGGGCCAGGTCATGCATGGCGGCATGAATGGCGTTGTAGGTGCCGCAGCGGCAGAGGTTGACCATCGCGGCGTCGATCTGCTCGTCGCTGGGCCTTGGCGTGTGCTTGAGCAGCGCGGTCGCCGCCATCACCTGGCCAGACTGGCAATAGCCGCACTGGGCCACCTGGTGCTCGACCCACGCGGCCACGACCCGTTTGCCCACCTCGTCGGCTTCGATCGCTTCGATGGTGGTCACCTCACGCCCGACCACAGCGGCCGCCGGGGTGACACAGGCACGCACGACGTTGCCATCGACCAGCACCGAGCAGGCGCCGCACTGGGCGAGGCCACAGCCATACTTGGTGCCGGTCAGCCCCAGGTCGTCGCGAATCACCCACAACAAGGGCGTGTCGGCCTCGGCATCGACCTGATAGGTCCGTTGGTTGATTTTCAGCTCCATGGCTCACCCGTAATCAGTCGGTTGATGTGTCGATTTTTCTTGTAGGGAGGAGGGCCAAGCACGCCCAATCCCGAAACGCTAGCACAGCGTCGCTGGGCCAAGGCCTAGCCGCCATCGCTAGGACCTAGCGATGGGATTGATAAATCGCCTGCGCAGCTTCAATCCGCCAGCCGCAAGGCGTCGATCACCACCTGCATGGCCCGCGAGGTTTCCCGGTGCGCGGCGTAATAGAGGTGAAAGCCCGGAAAGCTGCGCCACCACTGCTCCAGCACCGGCAGGGCGCGCCCGGACTCCAGGTGCGGTCGGGCCAGGTCCTCGGGCACATAGGCCAGGCCATGGCCATCGAGCGCCGCATTGAGCACCTGGTAGATGCCATTGAACACCAGGCGGCCCGGCACGCGCACGTTCATCTCCTGCTCGCCGTGCTTGAGTTCCCAGGCATAGAGGTTGCCGTGGGTGGGCAGGCGTAGGTTGATGCACGCGTGCGTCATCAGGTCGGCAGGGGTTCGGGGGCGCTCGCGGGTGGCGAAGTAAGCGGGCGTGCCGATGATGGCCATGCCGAAGGGCGGGCCGATGGGCACCGCGCAGATGTTCTTGGCCAAGCCGTCGCCGAGCCGTACGCCAAAGTCGAAGCGGCCCTGGACGATATCGGTGAAGGCATAGTCGGCGTGCAGTTCCAGGTGCAGCCGCGGATGCTGGGCCAGGACTGGTGCCAGCTTGGGCCATAGCAGTGTGTCGATGGCATGGTCGCTGGCCGTGATACGCAAGGTGCCGCTGACCGTGTCGCCGAACTCGGCCACGGCGTGCAACTGCGCTTCGATGGCTTCGAGCCTGGGCGCCACCGAGGCGAGCAGACGCTCGCCCGCCTCGGTCACCGACACGCTGCGGGTGGTGCGCGTCAGCAGGCGCACGCCCATCTGCGCCTCCAGGGTGCGGATGGTGTGGCTGAGCATCGACTGCGACATGCCCAGTTGCGCGGCGGCACGGGTGAAGCTGCGTTCACGCGCCACGGCGACCAGGGCCAGCAATTGGCTGTAGGGCTCCTTGGCCATTGGCCGGTCTCCTCGGGTTGGCTGTTCCAGTGTAATGGGCGCTGACGTGGCCTGCCTCAGGGGCGGGCTGGCGGCGTCGGTCGGTGCCCCTGGGGAGCGCAGGGG
>NZ_JBCGFQ010000034.1:0-60096 GCF_040984075.1 Pseudomonas sp. I2 | reverse complement strand
GGGTTTTACAACAGCAACCGACTGCATTCAGCGTTGGGCTATCGCTCTCCGAACGACTATGCAAAAGGCTTAAGGCAGTCGGTTGAATAGCCAGCTTCTTGGCGTCCGCTGTCACGGGACAGGTCCACTTCTACCCGTTGGATCCGTTCGATTCAAAGGATCTCCCTGACAGTAGGCATAGGCATTTCTTCCCCCACTACCGAAGGGGCTCAGGCTGTCCGGGCTGACGAAACGCATCAAGGCAGGCTTGTACAGGCGATGACCATTGCCCAGCAGGTAACCTGCCGTCGGGCAGTCGAGCCACTGTCCGTTGAACCCCATATGGCTCGCCTCGAACCTGCCGCGATGGCCGTAAGGGGTGTAGCGGGTCCAGAGAAGTTGCGAGGATCGCCAAAGGCCCAGTAACGACCGAGATGCATCGATGGCCAGCAATACTCGGTCCGAGTCTTTCGACTCCAGCGCCAACAACGCCTCGCCTGCCCATACCACCCGTACTGTGCCCTGCTCCCCCCACTCAACGGCCCTACCGTCTTTTTCGTAGAAGTATCGTGTTGACTCAGGAAATGATCGATCAGGCTGCTGGCTCCGAAGATGCATGACTTCTCTCCCTATCGTCGCTTCCAGGATTCTCCTGCCCCTTTTCAACACCTACAACTGGCATTTTTATCAGCCGTGCCGGTCCTTCACCCTTGCATACGGCCAGGCCTGGCTTCTAGTCTTGTACCGTTCCCATCAGCCCCCATCGACCTCATGTCTACCCCGCAAGCCTCGCAACCCTTACGAGAACGCCTCTACATCATCGTCTTCCAGACCGACACCGTCGCCGGCCGACGTTTCGACAAGATCCTTCTGTTGATCATCCTCGCCAGCCTGGTGACGGTGATCCTCGACAGTATCGACGAAGTCCACCGTGACTACGCAGGCCTGCTGGCCGGTATCGAATGGGCCTTCACCGGGATTTTCCTGATCGAGTACCTAACGCGCTTGCACTGCTCGCCCAAGCCCTTACGTTACGCCTTCAGCTTCTACGGCCTGGTCGATTTGCTGGCGATCGTCCCAGGGGTCATAGCACTTTATTACAGCGATGCCCAGTATCTGCTGATCGTTCGAGTCATCCGCATGCTGCGGATCTTCCGTGTGCTCAAGCTCAGCCCCTACCTGAAACAAGCTCACTATCTGCTGGCCGCGTTGCAGGGCAGCAAGCAGAAGATCATCGTGTTCTTGGTCAGCGTGTCGACCCTAGTGACTGTGTTCGGCACCCTGATGTATGTGATTGAAGGCCCTGAACACGGCTTCACCAGCATTCCCACGGGTATCTACTGGGCTATTGTCACCCTCACCACGGTAGGCTTCGGCGACATCGTGCCGAAGACACCATTGGGCCAGGTGCTGTCATCGCTGGTAATGATCACCGGTTACTCGATCATCGCCGTGCCGACTGGGATCTTCACTGCCGAGCTGGCCAACGCCCTGCGTGGCGAACATCTGCAGCACGACTGCCCTACTTGCACCAAGACGCACCATGAACATGGCGCCGCGTTCTGCTCGCGGTGCGGCAATGCGCTGTTCCCCAAACAATGACGGGCGCGGTGAACAGATCTAGGCCAGGAATGTATAAGCAAAGACCTTTTTAGTCTTTAAGCGCCAATCAACCACCCGCTATAGTCGCGGGCATATCGCCAACTCATTGAACTAGAACAAGGAATGCCCTGTGAAAAAACTCTTCAGTGCCTCACTGCTCGCCGCAGGCCTGGCCCTCGGTAACCTGGCCCATGCCGCGCCGACACTGCTCAACGTGTCCTATGACGTGATGCGCGACTTCTACAAGGACTACAACCCGGCGTTCCAGAAGCACTGGGAGGCCGAGCACAACGAGAAGGTCAACGTGCAGATGTCCTTCGGCGGCTCGAGCAAGCAGGCACGGGCGGTGATCGATGGCCTGCCAGCCGATGTCATCACCATGAACATGGCCACCGACATCAACGCCCTGGCCGACAACGGCAAACTGGTACCGGACGACTGGGTGACCCGCCTGCCGAACAACAGCGCGCCGTTCACCTCGGCCACCGTGTTCATCGTGCGCAAGGGCAACCCCAAGGCGCTGAAGGACTGGCCCGACCTGCTCAAGGACGGCGTGCAGGTGATCGTGCCCAACCCCAAGACCTCGGGCAATGGCCGCTACACCTACCTCTCGGCCTGGGGCTATGTGCTCAAGCAAGGCGGTGACGAGAACAAGGCCCGCGAGTTCGTCGGCAAGCTGTTCAAGCAGGCGCCGGTACTCGACACCGGCGGCCGCGCCGCCACCACCACCTTCATGACCAACCAGATCGGCGACGTGCTGGTGACCTTCGAGAACGAGGCCGAGATGATCGCCCGCGAGTTCGGCCGCGAACAGTTCGAGGTGGTCTACCCGAGCGTATCGGCCGAGGCCGAGCCGCCGGTGAGCGTGGTCGACAAGGTGGTGGAGCGCAAGAAGTCCCGCGCCGTGGCCGAGGAATACCTCAAGTACCTGTGGTCGCCGGCGGCCCAGGAAATCGCCGCGCAGAACTACCTGCGCCCACGCGATGCCACCGTGCTGGCCAAGTACACCGACCGTTTCCCGAAAGTCGACTTCCTGTCGGTGGAGAAGACCTTCGGCGACTGGCGCACCGTGCAGAAGACCCACTTCAATGATGGTGGGGTGTTCGACCAGATCTATACCAGCAACTAAGGCCTGGCAGGGGCGCTGTGCGCCCCGCTTCAGCCTTGCTGGCGGAACACCAGCGCCTTCAACCCGCCCGCTGGATCCGCATCTGGAAACTCCGGCGGATTCTCCAACCGTTCCACGAACACCAGCGCCGGTGCATGCTCGGCCATGCCCTGGATGAGAAACGCCGGCCCGATGCCAGGGTCGTTCACGCAGGCCAGTACCGTACCGCCCTCCGTCAGCAGCTCTGGCAAACGCCGCAGGATCTTCGCGTAGTCCTGGGTCAGCACGAAGCTGCCTTTCTGGAAGGTCGGTGGGTCGATGATGATCAGGTCGTACGGCCCGTACTTGCGTACCTTGCCCCAGGACTTGAACAGCTCATGGCCCAAGTAGGCGACCCGGGAAGCGTCATGGCCGTTGAGCCGATGGTTTTCACGCCCTCGGGCCAACGCCGCCTTGGCCATGTCCAGGTTGACCACCTGCTCGGCCCCACCGGCAATCGCCGCCACCGAAAAGCCACAGGTGTAGGCGAACAGGTTGAGTACCCGCTTGCCTGCTGCCTGCTCACGCACCCAGCGCCGGCCGTAGCGCATGTCGAGGAACAGGCCGTTGTTCTGCCGCACGCCCAGGTCGAGCAGGTACTTCAGGCCATCTTCGGCCACTTCGCGCTGCTGGCAAGGCTCGCCCAGCAGCCACTGGCCGGGGCTGTCTGGCAGGTAGCGGTGCTGGATGAGGATCGCCTGACCGCTCCACTGCGGGCGCTCGGCGAGGGCGCGCAGCATGTGCTCCAGTTCAGCCAGCTGGCCCTCGGCCGGCTCACGGAACAACGCCACCGACAGCACACCCTGCAGCCAGTCGACGGTGATCTGCTCCAGGCCAGGCCAGCAGCGCCCGCGGCCATGGAACAGACGGCGGGTTTCCTGTGGCGCGGGGTCGAGGGCGGCGAGCAGGTGTTGCTCGAGGGTGTGGATCGGCGAGGTCATGGCAGGGTCGCAAGCAAAGAAAAGCCGGCATTCTAACCGGTTTCACAGGTGCTGACCCTGGAGGGCGCTACGCGGCCTCACTGGCCCTTCACTGCAGCCACCCTTGGCCTGAACCACCACCCCTGCTGCATCCCCGCCGCCGCCAGCAGGATTGCCGCCACACCCAGCCACTGCAACGGCGTCAGACGGTGCCCGAAGGCGAACCAGTCCACCAGGATCGCCGCGACCGGGTAGATGAACGACAGCGCGCCGGTCAACGCCGTGGGCAGGCGCTGGATGGCGCTGTACAACAGCACGTACATCAGCCCCGTGTGGACGATACCCAGTGTCACCAGGCTGGCCTGCGCCGGCAACTCGCCCGGCAAACCGCCCAGCCCGACCCAGGGCGCCAGCAGCAACACGCCGGTGATGACCTGGACCAAAGCGATGAGGTGCGGCGGCGTATCGCTCAAGCGCTTGACGATCAGCGCCGCCACGGCATAGAGGAACGCCGCGCCCAAGGCCAGGGCGATGCCCAGCAGGTAGCTGCCGGCCCCGGCCTGGCCACTGCCATGGGCACTGACGATGGCCAGCATGCCGAGAAAGGCCAGGCTCAACCAGGTGACCTTGGGCACGGTGATCTTCTCGCCGAGAAAGATCGCCGCCAGCCCCACCAACATGAATGGCTGGACGTTGTACACCGCCGTGCCGATGGCGATCGACGCCTTTGAATAGGAGGCGAACAGCAATACCCAGTTGCCGACGATCGCCACGCCGCTGGCCAGCGCCAGCAGGAAAGTCGCACGGGTCAGGATGCCGGGTTTGAGAAAGCCCATGGCAGCGCAGATCAGCAGCAAGGTGCCGGCACCGAACAGGCAGCGCCAGAACACCACCTCCAGCACCGGTTGCCCCGATACCAGCACGAACCAGCCAATGGTCCCGGAGATCAGCATGGCGACGATCATTTCCAGCGAGCCGCGACGCAATGAATTGTCCATCTCACACCTCCCGTCGAAGATGGCCTTAGTATGCGCAAGGCAAAAGGCGACCTTCCAGCGGATAACGAAGGTGTTAGCGCTGCCTCACCTTTACTATCAAGGCACATTCAACGAATCACCTGACGAGGCACTCATGACCGACGCCATCGACCAACTGTTGATCCATGCCCTGATGGAAGACTCCCGACGTTCGCTCAAGGCGCTGGCACAGATCAGCGGCCTGTCCGCGCCCAGCGTCAGCGAACGCCTGCGCCGCCTGGAAGAACGCGGCGTGCTGCGCGGCTACACCGTGGACGTGGACCCACGCAGCTTCGGCTACCAGCTCCAGGCCATCGTGCGCATCCACCCGCTGCCCGGCCAGTTGCAGGAGGTCGAACGGCAGATCATCGCGATCCCGGAGTTCACCGAATGCGACAAGGTGACTGGCGAAGATTGCTTCATCGCGCGTATGCATGTGCGCTCCATGGAGCAACTCGACACCCTGCTCGACCGCCTCAACCTGCTGGCCGAGACCAATACCGCGATCGTCAAGAAGACACCGGTGAAACGGCGGCTGCCGCCGATGGATTGAGCACGGCGATAGCCTCAGCAGCCCCATTCAAAGGATGAAACGGTCGGCGATTTTTTGTACACAACATTGTCACCATAAGTGCCATTTTTGTGTGCACTTTCTACGGTAACGCCCTATTAAGTTACACACTTCCCGCCTAAAAATTTGACCAAATGATCAAGTAATCATCTACATCAAAAATAAAACCTGTTCATTTGGTCAATTTATATTCCACTTAATTCATCTACTTATCTTTCAACAAGATAGATTCAAAATAATGGCCACCGGACTGTTTGTTGTTCGCCTGGCATGGAACTCGCTTTTGTGTGTTCATGTTTTGTATACAACTTAAACAAAACATAAATACACAAGAACCCGCAGCGCCTGCCCTCACACAGGCCGTTGCGCCCAGAACCCAGTGATGCCAACGCTGCACCGACGAGATGGCGAGCCCGTGCGCATGCCCGCTCATCGCAGTCCACGCGCATCAGGAGCCTGCCGGAATGAGTACCAGCCTCGACCTTGCCCCTGAACTATCCGTTGCCAGCACCCACCCCACCCCACTCGCCGAGCGACTGCCAGAAGTTGAACTAAGCCCTCGCCTGCACAACCACGACCTCGCCCCGACCCGCCTCGAAGGCCGGCGCTGGGGGCGCTACAGCATCTTCGCCCTGTGGACCAACGATGTGCACAACATCGCCAACTATTCCTTCGCCATGGGGTTGTTCGCCCTCGGCCTGGGAGGCTGGCAGATCCTCCTGTCGCTGGCGATCGGCGCGGCGCTGGTGTACTTCTTCATGAACCTGTCCGGCTACATGGGGCAGAAGACCGGCGTACCCTTCCCGGTCATCAGCCGTATCGCCTTCGGCATCCACGGCGCGCAAATCCCGGCGCTGATCCGTGCAGTGATCGCCATCGCCTGGTTCGGCATCCAGACCTACCTGGCCTCGGTGGTGCTGCGGGTCCTGCTCACTGCGGTCTGGCCACAGGTGGCCGCCTATGACCAGGACAGCCTGCTGGGGCTGTCGACCCTGGGCTGGGTGTGCTTCGTGGCGATCTGGATGGTCCAGCTGGTGATCCTCGCCTACGGCATGGAAATGGTGCGCCGCTACGAAGCCTTCGCCGGCCCGGTGATCCTGCTGACCGTGGCCAGCCTGGCGGTGTGGATGTACTTCCAGGCCGACGCGCGCATCGCCTGGTCGGTGGCCGAACCCCTGACTGGCTACGAGATGTGGCGCAACATCTTCGCCGGTGGCGCCCTGTGGCTGGCGATCTACGGCACCCTGGTGCTGAACTTCTGCGACTTCGCCCGCTCCTCGCCGTGCCGCAAGACCATCCGCGTCGGCAACTTCTGGGGCCTGCCGGTGAACATCCTGGTCTTCGCCACCATCACCGTGGTGCTGTGCGGTGCGCAGTTCCAGATCAACGGCCAGGTGATCGACAGCCCGACCCAGATCGTCGCCACCATTCCCAACACGCCGTTCCTGGTGCTCGGCTGCCTGGCCTTCCTGATCGTCACCGTGGCGGTGAACATCATGGCCAACTTCGTCGCCCCGGCCTTCGTGCTCAGCAACCTGGCGCCACGCCATCTCAACTTCCGCCGCGCCGGGCTCATCAGCGCGACCCTGGCGGTGCTGATCCTGCCGTGGAACCTGTACAACAGCCCGCTGGTGATCGTGTACTTCCTCTCCGGCCTGGGCGCCCTGCTCGGCCCGCTGTACGGGGTGATCATGGCCGACTACTGGCTGCTGCGCAAAGGCCGCATCAACGTGCCGGAGCTGTACAGCGAGAACCCGGCCGGGGCCTATTTCTACAGCCGTGGCATCAACCTGCGGGCAGTGGCCGCCTTCATTCCCACCGCGCTGCTGGCCATCGTCCTGGCCCTGGTGCCCAACTTCCAGAGCGTCGCGCCGTTCTCCTGGCTGATCGGCGCCGGCACCGCCGCCGCCCTCTACCTGCTGCTCGCCCCACGCAACCGCCAATACCACGACGTCAGCGGCGAATGCATCGCCGTCGACTCCAGCAGCCACTGATCAAGGAGGACTGTCCATGCGTATTCTGATCGCCAACGTCAACACCACCGAAGCCATCACCGCAGCCATCGCCGAGCAGGCACGCAGCGTCGCGGCGCCCGGCACCGAGATCGTCGGCCTGACCCCCTGGTTCGGCGCCGAGTCGGTGGAGGGCAATTTCGAGAGCTACCTGGCAGCCATCGCCGTGATGGACCGGGTGCTGGCCTACGAGGAACCGTTCGATGCGGTGATCCAGGCCGGCTATGGCGAGCATGGCCGCGAAGGCCTGCAGGAGCTGCTCGACGTACCGGTGGTGGACATCACCGACGCCGCCGCCAGCACGGCCATGTACCTGGGCCACGCCTACTCGGTGGTGACCACCCTGGACCGCACGGTGCCGCTGATCGAGGACCGCCTCAAGCTCTCCGGCCTGTACGAGCGCTGCGCCTCGGTGCGCGCCAGCGGCCTGGCCGTGCTCGAGCTGGAGGCCGACCCGCGGCGTGCGGTGGAGGCCATCGTCGACCAGGCCGAACGGGCGGTGCGTGACGACAAGGCCGAGGTGATCTGCCTCGGCTGCGGCGGCATGGCCGGGCTCGACGAACAGATCCGCCAGCGCACCGGGGTACCGGTGGTGGATGGGGTGAGCGCGGCGGTGACCATCGCCGAGTCGCTGGTGCGGATGGGCTTGAGCACTTCCAAGGTGCGCACCTATGCCACGCCACGGGCGAAGAAGGTGGTGGGCTGGCCGATGCGCTTCGGGCGGTAGATCACACTGGGAGCCACGCCCACAGGCACGACGCTGAACGTCGGCATTGCGCGGTGTCTGTGGGAGCGGCCTTGCCGGGGCGCCGGACCGGTCGGAAAGGGCTGCAAAGCAGCCCCAATCGGCTCGATCACCCCAACATCCTGGCCAACCGCTCCCCACTGCCACAGGCCAGGGTGAAGCCCAGGGCCCCATGCCCCAGGTTCAGCCACACATTGCGATACGGCGTACCACCGATGATCGGCCCCCCCGTAGGCGTCGCCGGTCGCATCCCCGCCCACTCCACCGCCCGCTCATAGTCCGCCGCCCTCGGCAAGGTCTCGCCTGCCAGCCGGTGCATGCTGCGCAACCGCCGCGCGTCCACCGACTCGTCGAAACCGATGATGTCCACCATCGCCGCCACCCGCAGTTGCTGGTCCAGGCGCGCATAGACGATCTTGCGTTCGTAGTCGGTGATGCTCACCTGCGGCGCCAGATGCTCCGCCGTGATCGGCGCGGTCAGGCTGTAGCCCTTCAGCGGATAGATCGGCAGCTTCATCCCCGGCAACGCCAGGCCTGGGCTGCGATAGCCGGCACACAGCACCACCCGCTCCACGTCCAGTTGCTCGCTACCCAGCTCCAGCGCGAGCACTTCGTCATCGCGCCGTACCCAGCCCGTCACCGGCCGCCCCAGAAGCAACCGGCACAGCCCCGAGGCCTGCAACCGCTCGGCCAATCGCTGGCAGAAGCGGTGGCAGTCGGCGACCTCCTCATCCGGCGTGAACACGCCTCCAATGAAAGGCGCATCGGCCAATGCCGGCTCCAGCGCCTGCAACTCGGCCGCACCGAGCACCTGCTGGCTGTCCGGTTCGAGCAGGTGCTCCCGCCCATGGGCAAAGGCCCGCGCCGTGCGAAAGGCGACCAGCTTGCCGTTACGCCGCCAGGCGAAGCCCTGCAGGCCATCGTCCTCGCGCCAGCGCGCCAGGGTGGCCTGGCTGTGCAAGGCCAGCTCCAACAGCCAAGCGGCATTGCGGCGGTTGACCGTGTGCCGGCACGCCATCACGAAGGCCGCCAGCCAGCGCCACTGGGCCGGGTCCAGGCGCATGCGCAAGCGCAGGGGCGACTCGCCCTGGAGCAACCAGCCAAGCGCCTGCCATGGCACGCCGGCATCGGCCAACGGCGCCACGTAGCGATACGAAAGCTGCCCGCCATTGGCGAAGCTGGTGGCGCTGGCCAAACTGCCACGCGCCTCGACCAGGTCGACCGCCAGCCCCTCGCGCACCAGCGCGTAGGCCGTCGCCAGCCCGATCACCCCGCCACCGATCACCGTCACCCGCCGATTCATGCGCGCCTCCTGCGTCAGGCCTTGCAGCCTAGCAGGAAACCGTACGGATCAGCTCGGGCAGGTATGCACCCCATCGTCCAGCCCCTGGCGTACGTTACGGCTGAGCAGGCTCGCCTTGCCGTCGCGCCAGGTCAGGGTCAGCACGTACAGGGTGTCGAAATCATCACCGCTCCAGTCTTCGGTGATCACCCGCTCCTCGCCCAAGGCCTTGCCAGCCACGGCGTTGATCAGGTCGGGCAGGTAGCCATGCGACCAGGCGGTATAGACGGTGGCGTTGCGGTACTTGTCACGCATCAGCTCCTCGGCCAGGTCATCGGTGTCATTGGCACCGAAGTCGATGTTCACCGGCAGGCCCAGGCGGATGGCGCTGGGCGAGATGGTCATCAGCGGGCGAATATAGCTGTAGCTGCGGTCCTGACTGCCCTCCTCGACATGCCGCGAGGGGTTGGCGGCAAACACATAGTCGGCCTCGCCGAAACGCTCAGGCAGCAGCGTGGCCAGGTCCAAAGCACGGTTCAGGCCCTGGCAGTTCAGTTGCCCCAGGCCTTCGCCGGGCTTTTCGGCATGGCGCAGGAACACCAGCGTCTGGGTACCGTCGACCGGTTCGGCCCGGCCTTCGATCGCTTCCAGCGCCAGCGGCACTCCAATGGCGGTGAGCATCACGCCCAGCAACAGGTGACGGCGGCGTCGTAGAAAGAGGGGCAACTTCATCAAAAAGGCAGGCTCTCGTGGCAGAAAGAATGGGGGTTTACCCGCCACGTCGCCCTGCGGCCGAAGCCGCAGGGCATCCCTGTCATGACATCCTTCCGTGGATAGCGGGTGAGGGTCAGAGCGCCCTCGGCCCGTTTGGTTCCTCCCTGGATGCACGTGCCGTTCCGTCGACAAGGCCCAGGTTAAAGGCTGCATGTTGCCGAATCATGTCCACGGACGGCGAATCTCAGTCGTCGCGGGTCAGCACTTCCAGCAACTCGATCTCGAACGTCAGGTCCGAGTTGGGCGGGATCGAACCCATGCTGCGCTCGCCGTACCCCAGGTGCGCCGGCACCTGCAGCCGACGCTTGCCGCCGACACGCATGCCCATCAGGCCCTGGTCCCACCCCTTGATGACCCGCCCGGTACCGATCACGCACTGGAATGGCTTGCCACGCGACCAGGACGAGTCGAACTCGCTGCCGTCGGCCAGCCAGCCGGTGTACTGGGTGGTGATCAGGGCGCCCTTGACCACGGCCTTGCCGTCGCCTTCCTGGATATCGATGACCTGCAGTTCGCTGCTCATGCCTGTTTCCTCGAAGCGGTTTGCGTGGCCGCCCTTTTCTCAGGAATGCACGGGTTTGGCAAGTTCGCGCGGCGCTTCGTGCTGGCGCATCGACCAGAGCACGCCACCGATCACCAGGACGATCGCCGCGGCCTCCAGCACGCTCGGCCCGGTATGCCGCCAGAGGAAGGCGTAGAGCAGCGCGAACAAGGTCTCGAAGACGATCAACTGCCCACTCAGGGTCAGCGGCAGGCGCTTGGACGCCGCATTCCACAAGGCCATGGCCAACCACGAACCGAGCACCGCGCAGCCCAGGCTGCACGCCCAGAACAACCACCAGCGCGACATCGGCGCCTCTACCTGCAATGACTGCGGCTGCCACAACGCCAGCGCCGCGACCATCACCAGGCTGGCCAGCCCTGTCACCACCCCGCACAGCACCGACCACTGGTGGCTGTCGAAATGCCCGCACTGCTTGAGATAGCGGCTGTTCTGCGCGGCGTACCAGGTCCAGCAGGCCAGCGCGGCCAGGGCGTAGAACAGGCCCATGAGCTTGTCGCCCACGTCGCCCGGGGCGAAGGCGAATGTCTCCAGGTTGATGCACAGCATGCCGGCAAGGATCAGCGCCAGTGGGCCGACCAGCCGTGCCAGCGGCACCGCGCCGCTGTCGTTGCGCCCGTACAGGGTGATGGTCAGGGGCAGCACGCCGACGATCAGCGAGGCCGGTGCCACGCCCAGGCGCTGGATCGCCGCCACCAGGCAGATGAAGTACACCAGGTTGCCGATCACCGCCAGGCGCAACAGCATCCATGCATCGCCCAGGGTCAGCTGGCGCAGTTGCCGGGCCATGGGCAGCGCCAGCAACAGCGAGATCACGCCCACCATCAGGTAGCGCACACTGCTCAGCAGCATCGGGTTGAACTCCGGCAACAGCTCCGGAACCATCAGCACCATGCCCCACAATGCGCCGGCCATGCCGGCATACATCACACCGCGTCTCACCTGTCTGCTCCTGTTCGAAGATGCGCGCAGGCTACCTGCCAGGCCGGCACCGGGCAAAAGATCATTCCTCATGCAGCCATTCCCTGGAGGAATGGCTCGCGGCGCCCTATGCTGAGCGCACCCTTTCGCCACGCGACTCCGACATGAGCCGATACAGCCGTCACCTGCCCCCGCTGGATACCTTGATCGCCTTCGAGGCCGTGGCCCGCACCGGCAGCTTCACCCGTGCCGCCGGCGAGCTGTACCTGACCCAGAGCGCGGTGAGCAAGCAGATCCGCCTGTTGGAGGATCACCTCGCCACCCAGCTGTTCGAACGGCGTGCCCGCGGCATCAGCCTGACCAGCGCCGGCGAGCATTTCCATGGCTTCGTCGAGCCCATGCTCGACAAGCTGCTGGCCAACGTGCAGCGCCTCAAGAGCGGCCATGGCGACCGCCATGTCAGTGTCATCTGCACCCATGCCGTGGCGCAGTACTGGTTGTTTCCACGGCTGCTGCGCTTCAACGAGCAGCATCCGGGGCTGACGGTGAACATCCATGCCAGCAACGACATCAACGAGAGCCTGATCGCCGACTACGACTTCGGCATTCTCTATGGGCATGGCCGCTGGCGCTCGTTGCAGGCGAGCAAGCTGTTCGACGAGGTGATCTTCCCCATCGCCAGCACCCGCCAGGACCTGGGCAGCATCGACAGCCTCGCCGACCTGCAGGCGCTGCCACTGATCCAGCTCGACGCCTCGGCCTGGAACTGCCTGGACTGGCACGACTGGTTCGGCCATTTCGGCGTGCGCTACCAGGCACCGGCCGACGCCCTGACCTTCAACCAGGTCAACCTGGTGTTCGATGCGGTGATGCAGGGCATGGGCGTGGGGCTGGGCTGGGAGTCGATGGCTCGCGAGCGCATCAACGCCGGCCTGATCCGGCCGGTGTCGGACTTCGTGGTGCGCACGGGCCAGGCCGACTACCTGGTGCACGACCGCCAGACACTGCCCTCGCCCGCCGCCCAGGTGTTCGCCGAATGGCTGCTGCAGGCCTGAAGCAGAACGCCTAGCCGAGCTGGTCGAAGGCTTGCTGCCCGGTCAGCTCCTGGGTCTGGTTGGCGAAGCAGTACCAGGCGGGTTTCTCCTCGACGAAGATCTGCAGGTCGAAGTCCCAGGCTTGCTCGCCGTCCAGCAAGCCGACCGGGACGGCATAGAAGTCGTTGGCCTTGAGGCGGTAGTACAGGTGCGTGCCGCACTGGCCGCAGAAGCCGCGCTGGGCCCAGTCGGAGGAGTCGTAGACGCTCGGGGCACGGCCTTGGATCGTCGGCGGCTGGCTGCAGTGCACCACCAGCAGGGGGCCGCCGGTCCACTTGCGGCACATGCTACAGTGGCAGGCGCTGATGTGGGTGTTGTCCACGGTGACGCTCAGTTGGGTGGCGCCGCAAAGGCAGGTGCCTTGTTTTTCCAGAGGCATGGCGTGGGCTCCTGTGCGAGGGGTCAGGGATTGGCAAGTATAGCGGTGGCGGTGCCGCCCCCTTCGCGGCGGTCAGAGAAACACGGTCCCCCGCAGGTACAGCGCCCCACGCCCGCTGATGATCACCCGCCCATTGCCCGGCACCTCGCACTGCAACTGCCCCTTGCGTGCCCCGCCCTGCTCGCAGCTCAGGCTGCGCTTGCCCAGGCGCTCGGCCCAGTAGGGCGCCAGCGAGGTGTGCGCCGATCCCGTCACTGGGTCTTCGTTCACGCCCACGCGCGGCCCGAACCAGCGGGTGACGAAGTCGAAGCCACGGACCGGCGCGGTCACGGCGATGCCACGCACATCGAAGGCCGCCAGCGCGGCGAAGTCCGGCGCCAGGGTTTCGATCAACGCGGCGTCGTCGATCACCAGCACATAGTCGTCCGTACGGTACAGCGCGCGCGCCTCGCTCAGGCCCAGCGCCTCCAGCAGCTGGGCGGGGATGTCCACCGCCTGCGGTTGCTTGGCCGGGAAATCCATGGCCAGCAGGCCATCGGCACCACGGCTCACGCGCAGCTCGCCACTGCGGGTATTGAAGCGCAGCACCTGGGCCTGCTCGCCCAGTTGCTCGAACAGTACCCAGGCCGCAGCCAGGGTGGCGTGGCCGCACAGGTCCACCTCCACCGCCGGCGTGAACCAGCGCAGGTCGAAGGTTTCACCATTGCGCACGATGTAGGCGGTTTCGGAAAGGTTGTTCTCTTCGGCGATGCGCTGCAGGAGCGCGTCCGGCAGCCAGCTTTGCAGCGGGATCACAGCGGCCGGGTTGCCGCCGAAGGGTTTGGCCGAGAAGGCGTCGACCTGGAACATCTCGAGTTGCATGCAAAAGCTCCTGATGCTGAAAGAGGGCTCAGTGACGCACGGGGGTCAAAACCGGCTCGCCGGCGAAGAACGCCTGCAGGTTGCGCAGAACCAAGGTCACGGTGTCGCGTGCCGCTTCTGGCGACTGGCCGGCCACATGCGGCGTGAGCACGGTGTTGCCGAGGGATTTCAACGCGTCGGGAACCGCAGGCTCGTCATCGAACACATCCAGCGCCGCCCCGGCGATCACCCCCTGGCGCAGCGCCTCGACCAAGGCCTGGGTATCGACCACGCTGGCCCGCGCGATATTGACCAGGTATCCCTCGGCGCCCAGGGCCTCGAGCACCTGCCCATCGACCAGGTGGTGGGTGCCGGCACCGCCTGGCGTGGCCACCACCAGGATGTCCACGGCCTCGGCCAGGTGCAGCGCGGTGTCGTACCAGGTGTACGGGACATCCTGGCGCGGGGTGCGGCTATGGTAGCTGACGTTCATGTCGAAGCCTTGGGCCGCTCGCTTGGCGATGGCCAGGCCGACCGCACCGAGACCGAGGATGCCCAGGCGCTTGCCGCTCACCGAGGGGCTGATGACCCGGTTCCACTCGCCCCGGCGGGTACTGGCATCGGCCCGCGGGATGTCGCGCAGCAGCGCCAGCAGGATGGCCATGGCGTGGTCGGCCACCGCCGGCGCGTTGGCACCGGCGCCGTTGGTCACCGTGATGCCACGGGCAGCGGCGGCAGCCAGGTCGACCTGCTCGTAGCCAGCACCGATCACGCAGATGATCTGCAACTTCGGCAAGGCCTCGATCTCGGCAGCGGTCAGGCCCAGCGGCCCACGGGTGAGCACGGCGTCGATCTCGCCGGCGTGGCGGACGATGGCGTCGGCGCGCAGTTGCGGTGAGGGTGCGCGGATCAGGCGATAACCGGCCTGCTCCAGCAGCGGTAGGTAGTCGTCGACGGTTTCCACCAGCACCAGGACGGTCTTGCTCATGCCACCTCCGGATCAATACGAAGGGGCATTATGCGCGGGCGCTGTGTTGGGGGCTAGTTGATCTGGGGCCGCTTCGCGGCCCCTGCGAAAGTGAAGCTGACGAGCCCTATTGCGCAAACGCTCGCCCAAGGCCGCCCGGCACGCCACTGCTGTCGGTCTCCTGCCAGGGCCCGTCCGGGCTCAGCGACCAGCTCCAGCCGTTGTTCCAGCGGTAGTAGGTACGCTGGCGGTAGAAGGTGTTGGGCTTCTTCTCCAGCACATAGACCCCCAACCTTGGATCCCAGTGGCTGGCACCGCCCGGTGGCGGGGCGAAGCTGGCGGAGGTGCGCGGCATGGGCTTGGGAATGGCCGCCGGCTTGTCCGGCTGGGGCGCCGGTTGCCCGCCCGGCAGCGGCTTGACCACCGGCCCCTGGCGCGGCGGCACGGTCTCGATCGGGGGCGCCGGTCGCTCGACAGGCTCGCGCACCGTACACGCGGACAGCCCCAGGGCCAGGGTGATCAGGGTCAGGCGGACGGTGCTGTTCATGGATCGCTCTCTTACGAATCAGGGCTGTCGATGGTCAGGTGCTGGGCGGCCTGGGTACGGGTAGACAACGGCGCGCTCTGGCCGATCCACTCGCCCCGGGTCGGTTGGCCGGCGCGCGAGACGCGCGCCACCAGTTGGACTTCGGCGAAGTCCGACAGTTTCATCTGCGGCATCATCGCATCGGCATCGGAGAGCTCCACCTCGATCGGCAACTGGGCCACGGTCACCCGCTTGGCCGCCACCGGCATGGGCGGGCCGTTGCTGGCCCGCGCGAAGATGAACACCGTGTCGTCAGGCTTGACCTTGTCCTTGAGGGCCGCCGCCAGTTCCACCCGCACCTTCAGGCGTGCGGCCACTGGCGCGGAGGCGGGCTTGCCAGCGGCGACCTCGAGCCTCTCGGCGGCGCGGTCGATGCCCCCCTGCAGGGCGGCGCGCGAGGCATCGCCCTCGGGCAACTGGGCCAGCAGGCGCTGCCAGAAGTCGATCGCTTCCTGGTAGCGCTCCCCCTCGAAGGCAGCGATGCCGCGCAGGCCGAGGCTGGTGACCTCCTTGGGGTCGGCTGCGAGGGCTTCGTCGGTCAGCGCCTGCAACTGCGGGCTCCACTGCTTGCCGGCGGCGAAATACAGGGCCTGGGCCCACTGCCCGAGCAACTCGGGCTGGCGCCCGGCCAGGGCCACCGCGCGCTCGAAGGCCTTGGCCGCGTCCGCCGGGCGCTGCTCGGACATATAGGCACGGCCTAGGAAGTACAGCCCCTCGGCCGAGTCCGGTTGGGCCTGGACGGCGCGCTCCAGGCGCGTGGTCATTTCTTCCATCGACTGCGGCGCCTGGGCGAACTCGCGGGTGAGCTCGACCTTGTCGGCGGCACCGAAGTGCAGGTACAGCCCCAGGGCCATGACTGGCACCAGCACCGCCGCCAGCAGCGGCAGGGTCTTGCCCAGGTGCCCCTGGCGCGGCGCCTCGGCACCCTCGGTATCGGCCAGCAGTTCGCGCGCCGCCTCGTCGCGGCCCTTGGCCAATTGCTCGGCATCCAGCACACCCGCTTCCTGCTGGGCGGTGAGCTCGGCGATGCGCTCCTGGTACAGGGCGACGTTGAGGGCGGTGCGGTCTTCTTCCTCCTGCTGGCGACGACGCCCGCGCAGGATAGGGATCAGCAAGAAACCGAGGGCAGCGAGCAGCAGCAGGCCCGCGCTAAGCCAGAAATCAATCATGGGTATTTTCTTTATCCAGCAATTTGGCGAGACGCTCGCGTTCTTCGGCAGACAGCTCCTCGGTGCCGCCCCCCCCCTGGGCGCGACGACGGCGCACGATCAGCGCCAGCACCACGAAACCACCGGCCAGCAGGATGCCCGGGCCGAACCACAGCAACCAGGTGCGCCCGCTGAGCGCCGGCTTGTAGCGCACGAAGTCACCGTAGCGGTCGACCATGAAATCGACGATCTGCTGGTTGCTCTTGCCTTCGCCGAGCATGCGGAAGATCTCCCGGCGCAGGTCGGCGGCGATCGGCGCGTTGGAGTCGGCGATGTCCTGGTTCTGGCACTTCGGGCAGCGCAGCTCCTTGGTCAGTTGCTGGTAGCGCTCGCGCTCGGCGTCGTCGCGGAACTGGTAGGTGTCGATGGCCGCCTGGGCCATGCCGGCCAGGCTCACGCCCAGCACGGCGGCTGCCAGCCAGCGCCTCATGGCCTGGCCTCGTCGACCAGCCCCTGGTACAGCGGCGCCAGTTGCTCGCGCCACACCGTGGCGTCGACGATACCCACGTGCTTGTAGCGGATGATGCCCTTGGCATCGATCAAGAAGGTCTCCGGCGCGCCGTACACGCCCAGGTCCACGCCCAGGGTGCCCTGCTCGTCGCGGATGTCCAGCTGGTAGGGGTTGTGGAACTCGGCCAGCCATTTCAGCGCGGCGGCGTTGTCGTCCTTGTAGTTGACCCCATGGATCACCACGCCCTGCTCGGCCAACTGGTTCAGGTACGGGTGCTCGACCTTGCACGAAGGGCACCAGGTGCCCCAGACGTTGACCAGCGCCGGGCGGCCCAGCAGGTCGGCCTGGGTCAGGGTGCGGTCGCCCTGCACCGAAGCCAGGGAGAACGCCGGGAACGGCTTGCCGATCATCGCCGAGGGCAGCTCGTCGGGTTTGAGGAACAAGCCCTTGTAGAGAAACACCGCCACCAGCAGGAACAGCGCCAGCGGCAACACCATGATCCAACGCTTCATGCAGTCGCTCCAGACATGCCCAGGACATCACGTACCCGGGCCTTGACCTTGACGCGATAGCGCCGGTCGAAGGCCGCCAGGAAGCCGCCCAGCGCGGTCAGCAGACCGCCCAGCCAGATCCAGCGGACATAAGGCTTGATATGCACCCGTACCGCCCAGGCGCCGTTCTCCAGGGGCTCGCCCAGGGCGACGTAGAGGTCGCGGGTGAAACCGGCATCGATGCCGGCCTCGGTCATCATCGATTGCTGCACGGTGTACAGGCGCTTCTCCGGGTGCAGCGTGGTCACCTCGCGCCCCTCGCGGGAGACGACGATGGTGCCCTTGTCGGAGATGAAGTTGGGGCCCTCGAAGTGCTTGGCGCCTTCGAACAGGAAGTGGTACCCGCCCAGCTCCACGCTCTCGCCCGGGGCCATGCGCAGGTCGCGCTCGGCACTGTTGTTGCTCGACAGCACCACGCCCAGGGCGCATACCGCCAGGCCCAGGTGCGCCAGGTGCATGCCCCAGTAGCTGCGCGACAGGCCACGCAAGCCCTTGGCCAGGCCCTTGTGGCGGGTCTTGTCGAGGATGTCGCGCAAGCCGCCGAACACCACCCAGGCAGCCAGGGCGAAGACCGTCAGGGCCGGCCAGTCGAAGTCGTCGACGATCAGCCCGGCGACTGGCGCCAGGATCGCGCTGCCGATCAGTACCGGGGTCAGCATGCCCAGCAGCCACTTGCCAGGGGTGTCCTTCCAGCGCACCAGCACGCCGATGCCCAGCACCACCATCAGCAGTGCCATCAGCGGCAGGAACAGGGCATCGAAGTAAGGCGGGCCGACCGACAGCTTGGCGCCGGTCAGGGCATCGAGCACCAGCGGGTAGAGGGTGCCCAGCAGGATCATCGAGGCGGCCACCACCAGCACCAGGTTGTTGGCCAGCAGCAGCGTCTCCCGCGACCACAGGGCGAAGCCCACCTGGCTCTTGACCACCGGTGCGCGCAGGGCGAACAGGGTCAGCGAACCGCCGACCACGAACAGCAGGAAGATCAGGATGAACACCCCGCGCGAGGGGTCGGAGGCAAAGGCATGCACCGAGGTCAGCACCCCGGAACGGACCAGGAAGGTGCCCAGCAGGCTCAGGGAGAACGCGGCGATGGCCAGCAGCACCGTCCAGCTCTTGAACACCCCGCGCTTCTCGGTGACCGCCAGCGAGTGGATCAGCGCCGTGCCCACCAGCCAGGGCATGAACGAGGCGTTCTCCACCGGGTCCCAGAACCACCAGCCCCCCCAGCCCAGCTCGTAGTAGGCCCACCAGGAGCCCAGGGTGATGCCCACGCCGAGGAAGGCCCAGGCGACGATGGTCCAGGGCCGCGACCAGCGTGCCCAGGCCGCGTCCAAACGCCCGCCCAGCAGCGCGGCGATGGCGAAGGCGAAGGCCACCGAGAAGCCCACGTAGCCCATGTACAGCATGGGCGGGTGGACGATCAGGCCGAAGTCCTGCAGCAATGGGTTGAGGTCGCGCCCATCGGTGGGCACCTGGGGCAGCAAGCGCGCGAAGGGGTTGGAGGTGATGATCAGGAACGACAGGAAGCCCACGCTGATCATGCCCATCACCGCCAGCACGCGGGCCAGCATCACCTGCGGCAACTGGCGCGAGAACACCGAGACGGCCAGGGTCCAGCCGCCGAGGATCAATGCCCAGAGCAGCAACGAGCCCTCGTGGGCGCCCCATACGGCGCTGAACTTGTAGTACCAGGGCAAGGCACTGTTGGAGTTGCTGGCGACGTAGTCGACCGAGAAGTTGTCGGTCAGGAAGGCGTGGGTCAGGCAGGCGAAGGCAAAGGCGAGGAAGGTGAACTGCCCCCACGCCGCCGGCCGCGCCAGGCCCATCCACAGGCGGTCGCCGCGCCAGGCGCCGAGCAGCGGCACGGACGCCTGGACCACGGCGAAGCAGATCGCCAGGATCAGCGCCAGCTGACCCAGTTCGGGAATCACCAGGGCCGCGTTCATGGCTTGGCCTCCCCACCGGCAGCGGCCTGGCCGCTTTCCTTCAGCGCCTTGGTGACCTCCGGCGGCATGTACTTCTCATCGTGCTTGGCCAGGACCTCATCGGCCACCACCACGCCGTCGGCGTTGAGCTTGCCCAGGGCGACGATGCCCTGCCCTTCGCGGAACAGGTCCGGCAGGATGCCACGGTAGGTGATCGGCACCGACTTGTTGAAGTCGGTGACCACGAAGCGCACGTCCAGCGAGTCGGCCGAGCGCTGCACCGAGCCCTGCTCGACCATGCCGCCGGCGCGGATGCGGGTGTCCAGCGGCGCCTCGCCGTTGGCGATCTGGGTCGGGGTGTAGAACAGGTTGATGTTCTGCTGCAGGGCGCTCAGGGCGAAACCGACGGCGACGGCGACACCGACCATCAGGCCGAGGATGAGCAACAGGCGTTTCTTGCGCTGCGGATTCACTGGTTGTTCTCCCGGCGCAGACGGCGCGCCTCTTCTTGCAGGTAGCGACGGCGGGCCAGCAGGGGCGTGGCGACATTGAGCGCCAGCACCGCCAGGCAGATGCCATAGGCCGACCAGACGTACAGGCCATGGTGGCCCATGGCGAGAAAATCCCCGAAGGACGCGAAACTCATTGCGCGGCCCTCCGCCCCAGGCTGTTCAACACTTCCTCCCTGACCCAACTGGCGCGCGCCTCGCGCTTGAGCACCTCGAGGCGCATGCGCAGCAGCAGCACGGCACCGAAGAAGCAGTAGAAACCCAATACCGTCAGCAACAGCGGCAGCCACATCTCGGCGGGCATGGCCGGCTTCTCGGTGAGGGTGAAGGTGGCACCCTGGTGCAGGGTGTTCCACCACTCCACCGAGTACTTGATGATCGGGATGTTCACCACGCCGACGATCGCCAGCACCGCACAGGCCTTGGCCGCGCTGTCGCGGTTGCTGATCGCCTGGCCCAGGGCGATGATGCCGAAGTACAGGAACAGCAGGATGAGCATGGAGGTCAGGCGGGCATCCCAGACCCACCAGCTGCCCCAGGTCGGCTTGCCCCAGATCGCCCCGGTGACCAGCGCCACCGCGGTCATCCAGGCGCCGATGGGCGCCGCGCATTGCAGGGCGACGTCGGCCAGTTTCATCTTCCACACCAGGCCGACGATGCCGGCCACCGCCAGCAGCACATAGCAGGATTGCGCCAGCATGGCCGCCGGCACATGGATGTAGATGATGCGGAAGCTGTTGCCCTGCTGGTAGTCCTGGGGCGCGAAGGCCAGCCCCCAGGCGATGCCGACCAGCAGCAGGACAATGGCGGAGACGGTCAGCCATGGCAGCATGCGGCCGCTGATGGCATAGAACCATTTGGGGGAACCCAGCTTGTGGAACCACGTCCAGCTTATTTTCATCAGGGTACATCCAGGGTATTTGCCGGGCTTGGAAGCCCGGGACTCGTTATTCGCCGACGCTGATCTTCAGGCCGGCCGCTATCGCAAAAGGTGCCAATGTCACCGCCAGGGCAGCCAGGCTGGCGAGCCAGAGCAGGTGGCCGGTGGCCGGCATATTCTGCAACGCCGCTTGCAAGGCGCCACTGCCCAGGATCAATACCGGGATATACAGCGGCAGGATCAGCAACGCCAGCAACAGGCCACCGCGCTTGAGGCCGACCGTCAGTGCCGCCCCTACCGCGCCCAACAGGCTCAGCACCGGCGTACCCAGCAGCAGCGAGCCCAGCAGCACCGGCAGGCAGTGGGCCGGCAGGCCGAGCATCAGCGCCAGCAGTGGTGCCAACAATACCAGCGCCAGCCCGGAAAAGATCCAGTGCGCCAGCACCTTGGCCAGCACCAGCAACGCCAGCGGGTGCGGCGACAGTACCCACTGCTCCAGCGAGCCGTCCTCGAAATCGCTGCGAAACAGGCCGTCCAGCGAGAGCAGCACGGCCAAGAGCGCCGCGACCCAGACCAGCCCCGGCGACAAGGTTTGCAACAATTGTGTCTCAGGACCGACCGCCAGTGGAAACAAGGCGACGACGATCGCGAAGAACACCAAGGGATTGGCCAGCTCCGCCGGCCGGCGACACAGCAGGCGCGCCTCGCGCCGCACCAACAAGACGAATACGCTCATGCCGCCCACTGCCCCAGGTTCAGTTCACGGTAACCCGATGGCTTGCACTCGAGGTGGTGATGGGTGGTCAGTACCACCGTCCCGCCCTGCTCGCAGTGAGCGGCCAGGTGCGCCTCGAGCTGGGCCACGCCTTGCTTGTCGAGGGCAGTGAAGGGTTCGTCGAGTATCCACAGCGGCGGGCTGTCCAGGTACAACCGGGCCAATGCCACGCGGCGCTGCTGCCCGGCGGACAGGGTATGGCACGGCACATCCTCGAAACCGCGCAAGCCCACGGCGGCGAGTGCCTGCCAGATGGCCTCGGCAGTCGCCGGCCGGTGCAAGGCGCACAGCCAGGCGAGGTTTTCCTCGGCGGTGAGCAGGTCCTTGATGCCGGCGGCGTGGCCGATCCACAGGAGGATGCTGGCCAGGGCATGGCGCTGTTCGGCCAGGGGCTGGCCACCGAGCAGGATCTGCCCGGCGGTGGGCTGCATCAGCCCGGCCAGCAGGCGCAGCAGGCTGGTCTTGCCGCTGCCGTTGGGGCCGCTGACCTGCAGCATGTCGCCGGGGCCCAGCTCGAAGTGCAGGTGCTCGAAGAGCAGGCGCCAGTCGCGCTCGCAGGCCAGGCCCGCGGCTTGGAGGTGAAGGGGCACGGTTTCGCCTTATTCAGTGTGGGGGCCATGATCGGTGTCGTCTGGCTTCGCGGACAAGCCCGCTCCCACAGGGTCTGCACTGTATCCTGTAGGAACGGGCTTGCCCGCGAAGCAGGCGGCACCGGCCGAAGCCTTTGTCTCAAGTCGCTTCCGGCCCTGCCGTTATAGTGGCAATGGCAGGCAGCGTGGCCGGCATTATTACATGCGATGTCCCGCTGCCAAGAGGGCCAGGCCCACAGGTTGTATACAATCATGACTGAAATCAATAGTCTCGGCGCACAAACAGCGGTAGGCCTGCAAGCAGGCAAAGCCGCCATGACCGGCGAACTGCTGCGCCTGCTGCAACCGCAGCCAGGCCTGCTGGCGCCAGGCGAGACCGCCAGGGCCGAGGTGATGGCCCTGCGCCAGGTGGGCCAGGACTTCCAACTGTTGCTGCGCCTGATCCAGGCCAATGGCAGCCAGGTGCAACTGCAAGCCACTGCCAGCCAGCCGCTGCCCCAGGGCAGCCTGGTGACCGTCAGCCAGACCGAGAGCAACCGCCTCGCCGTCATGGTGCAACAGGTCAATGCCAACAACGTCGCCACCCTCACCCGCCTGGATAACACCCAGGTCCCCGTCGGTACCCTGCTGCAAGGCAAGGTCCTGACCAGCCAGGCACTTGCGCAGCTCCCGGGCGAGGCCGCCAGCTTTCGCTCCCTGGTCACGTTGCTCAACAGCAGCCAGGCCGGCGCCACCCTGACCATCGACAGCCCACGCGCGTTGCCGGTGGGCAGCCTGCTCAGCGCCGTGGTACAGGGCGACCAGTCGCTGCGCTTCGTGCCTTTGAGCGGCCGCCAGGAGCAACTGAGCATCGTGCAGCAACTGATCAGCCAACAAGGCCGGCAAGCGTCGTTGCCGGGGCTGCTCAATGCCCTGCAACAGGTCGCCCTCGACCCAGGCGGCGTTGGAACGCTGCGCGCCACTGCCGAACAGCTGCTGGCCAGCCTGCCCGATGCGCGCCAACTCGGTGAAGCCAAGGCCGTTGCCCAGGCACTGAACAACAGTGGCGCCTTTCTCGAGGCCAAGCTGCTCGGCGGCCTCTCCACCGAACTGGCCACGGACCTGAAGGCGCAATTGCTCCGCTTGATGGCTCAAGCATCGGGGAATGGGCCCTTCCTCGCCTCGACGAGTGCCTCGACATTGGCCCAAGTCATGCCCGCCATGGCCCGAGGCGCCCTGGGCATGCTCGAACGGGTCGGCCCAAGGCAGCAACCTGGGACGTTTCCGCTCCCTTCCCGGCTGTTGCAGGCCATGGAAAACGAAGGCGACCTGCAGCAGTTGCTGCGCCTGGCCGCCGCCGCTATCGCGCGCCTGCAGAGCCATGCCTTGAGCAGCCTGCAGCAAAGCGCAACCTTGGAAAACGGCAACCTGCAAACCACCTGGCAAACCGAAATCCCCATCCGCCATGGCCAGGAGTTCATCCCCTTGCAGGCCAAGTTGCAGCGCGAGGAAACGCCGCAACAACACGCCGACCGCCAGCGGGAGCCGCAGGATCCGCTGCAAGCGTTGTGGCGTATCGAACTGGCCTTCGACCTTGCCCCCTTGGGGCCCTTGCAGGTCCAGGCGCAACTGAGCCAAGGCCGGCTGTCTGGCCAGTTGTGGGCAGAACGCGAGCAGACCGCGAAGTTGATCGACAGCCAGCTCGGCGGACTGCGCGAACGCCTGCTGGCCCGCGGGCTGGATGTCGGCGACCTGGAATGCCACCCCGGCATCCCGCCACAGGGGCCCCGTACACGGGTGGAACAACGCTGGGTGGACGAGACCGCATGAGCAGCACACAACCCCGTCAGGCCATCGCCCTGAGCTACGACGGCCAAGAAGCCCCGACCCTGAGCGCCAAGGGCGAGGACGAACTGGCCGAAGCCATCCTCGCCATCGCCCGCGAGCACGAAGTCCCCATCTACGAAAATGCCGAACTGGTACGCCTGCTGGCACGCCTGGAACTGGGCGAGCATATCCCCGAGGCGCTGTACCTGACCATCGCCGAGATCATCGCCTTCGCCTGGCAGTTGCGGGGCAAGGTTCCGGACGGTTTCAGCGACCAGGCGCCCTCGCCCCGTGACGTGACGCCGCCAACGCTGACACTGCCAGTTGATTGAAGCTGCATCCGCAAGAACAACCTCGATCACAGGCACTGCCCGTCATCGATCGAACCGGGCGACATAGGTAATTACCGCCCCACCCTCCTGCTACCGGGACATGCTCGCGCCTCCTTGACCCACACAGGTGCTCCCCATGTCCCTACCTTACGTAAATGCCAGCGGCGTCCAGTTCGTGCGCAACCACCTGCAACACATCCCAAGGCCCGATCGGCACGCGGCCGAGGCGATCCGTGACTGGGCATCCCAACAGGGCTTCCCACTCGATCCGGACCAGACAGAGGTGGTAACCCTGCACTACCGTGGCCAGCAGGCCGTGATCATCGACCGTCAGCCCCTCACCCACGCGGTGCTCTCGAACTGGCAGGGCGAAACCAGCAAGGACCTGGTCGGGCAACTGTTGCCAGGGCACTGGGCAGGTACCTTGCCCCAAGGCCCATTGCAACTGGTCGATGAGTTACCCAAGCCTGGCCCGCTGGACAACAGTGCGCCCTACAGCGTGTTCAACGGCTTGTTTCGCGTGACCTCCCCCGCTCGCTATGACGCCACCACCCACCTGCCAGTCGACGTAGAGGCCATGCAGAAGTTCATCTGGTCGTTGGACTTCCATGCTCGCTACAAATCGATGCTGGACGATTACTGGACGCATGCCCTGAAGAGCCACCCGGTCGCGGCACGCATCAACTTCATCGCGGCCTGCAACAAACAGGTGCTGCAGGGCTCCTTGAGCGAAGCCGGGCGCAAGCTGGCCTGGCAGGCGGCCGACCTGATGCCACGCACGCCTGGGTTACGCGTCCGACCGCTGAATGTGTATGGCTACACCGCCACCGACATACTCTGCATCACCGACAGGGCCAGCCCTGAAGCCCTGCTGTACCTGCCAGGCAACGCCTTCCCGCTGCATGAATTCAGCACCCGGGCCGCCCTGCAAGACTGGTTCGGCCGACAATGCCAGAGCGACGAGAAACGCCAGATACTGCGCCAGCACTTCGCCCTGGCCGATACACCAGACGGGTTGGACTTCAGCGGCCTGGACACCGCATTGGCGGGCCTGGGAGCGTACCCCGCGCTTCATTGGCGCTCACCCAATCGTCCAGGCTTCACCACCGATGGCCCCTGGTCGCCTGGTGACTTCGTCAATTACCGAGCGACCAAATACAGCCCTCCGATCAAGGGCGACCTGTTCGAAGCGCTCACTGAACGCCAGCGCCAGCGCAGCTATGCCGATGCCGACTTCATCATCACCAGCGACAGCGAGGTGACCAAGGCCAAGTGGCGAAGCTACCTGACCGCCTCGATCAATCTGCTGGCCCCCTTGGCGCTAGTGGTACCGGAACTGGCCCCCCTGTTCGCCTTGGGTGGGATGGCCCAGTTCGGTCTGGGGCTCGACCAGGCCATCAATGGCAAATCGCTCGAGGACAAGGCCGATGGCGTGCAGAACATCGAGTTTGGCCTGATGAACGCAGCGCCCCTGGTCCTCACTGGCCTTTCCAAGGCCCAGCAGCTCTTCCCACCCAAGCGCGACGGTTTTGTATTCCCCACGCGGGTCAACGGGCAACTGGGCTACCCCTTGAGCCCCATGATGCCGCCACACCTGCCCGAACCTACCCTGCAGTTCTTCAAATCGGCGGTAGAGCCACTGCCTGGCGGCGATCTCACCACTGCACGCTGGGTGGTCAGGCTCCCGCTGACCGAGGATGGCCCAGGACAACTGCAGAGCATGCTCGACGGCTACAACACGGATGTGCTCTACAGCGCCGAATACGATGCGTTCATTTCCGGCAGGGCCCTCAATGACGTGGACCCCACCTATTACCAGGTGTCCGATAGCCATCGCGGGTTGGTGCGGATCGACATCGGAGAACGGCCGGTAACCGACCAGATGCGCATGAACAGCCTGCGGGCCATGGGTGTGGATCTGCAGTTACCCATCGCGCTGCCCTCAGTCGAGGCGCAGATGCTGCAGCCCATCCCGAAGCACATCCTCAGCATCTGGGTAGGCGACAAGGTGATCCCTTCCGAGCTGCTCGCTACGCTGGCCAGCAACAGTCGCCGCCTGACATCCAGCCAGTACCAGCTGAAGCTATTGCTGTCGAACGCAAGCCCGGCCGCGTTCGAGGAGAATCTACAACTGCTGGGCACACAGGCACCGAATATCCGCGTTCTGCCTCTGGAGGAGCAGCCGTTCTACCGTAGCTTCAGCCAAAGCCCGAATTTCGCTCAATACCAGCACGCACTCAACGGCAGCGGTGCCAATTTCTCCTCGGCCTCGGACGTGTTGCGCTACCCGCTGCTCGAGCACGAAGGCGGCCTGTACCTGG
This sequence comes from Pseudomonas sp. I2, assembly GCF_040984075.1. NCBI lineage: Bacteria > Pseudomonadati > Pseudomonadota > Gammaproteobacteria > Pseudomonadales > Pseudomonadaceae > Pseudomonas > Pseudomonas sp. I2. The sequence goes on along the minus strand of NZ_JBCGFQ010000034.1, from coordinate 33,351 downwards.
ACGTCGACGACGTCCTGCTGCCAGCCCCCTCTGCACCTGATGACCCTGAACAAGCCGCCCTCGACAGCCTGACATTGGCCACGTCCCCCGACGGCTTGCTGCTCGGTATACCGGCGAGCAACGAGACGTTGGGCATGCACTGCCAGTACAACACCAACATGCTCGGTAGCCATCCCAACAACCCGACGCTGCAGGCCATTTCGCAGGAGATACATGCACGCTACCAAGCCGATCGAGCCTTCTACGACAGCAAGCCCCAAGCAGACGACGCTGCCTTCGAGCGCTATGCCTTGCGCCTGAGCGACCTGACCGGGCCTGGCGTGTTCAATCACGTGGTCGACCAGCGACTGCCACGGTTGCGGATAATCCGCCAGATCGCCAACTTGCGCACCCTGCCTCAGAGCGACCCGAACTATCTGCTACTGAATGTCGACGCCGACCTTCGCCAGGCGATGATCACCGACCTGCCACTGACCGGTGTCGCGCAGATCGGCAACTATCATTCCTGGAGCCGCCCCTGATACACCGAGGGCGACTTTCGTCGCCCCCGATCCTCTCATTCGCCGCGATGCAACTTGCTCATCAGCTCCGCCTCGGCCTGGGTCAGGCCGCAGCTCTGGGTCAGCTCCTCGACACTGGCCCCCATCCCCACCAGCTTGGCCGCCTGGGTGAAGGTCACGCTGCTGGGGTCGCGCTGCTCCAGTTGCTGGAGCCTGTCGGGCAAAGGCGCGACCACCGCACGCAGTTCATGGATGGCTTCGCCCATGCGCACGCTGCCGTTCTGGTAGTCGTCCAGGCGCTTGGCCAGGTCCTTGATGCGCTGGTCGCGCAGCGCATCGCCCTGGGCCTGCTGGGCGGCCAGCTCACGCTGGCGCTTGCTGTAGTTGAGGAAGAACCACAGGCTCAGCGCCCAGAGCAGCGCCAGGAAGATGACAGCAACCTCGAAGATCAACTCAGATGTTCTCCAGCTCGGACCACTCTTCCTCGGTCATCATCTTGTCGAGCTCGACCAGGATCAGCAGTTCGCCGTTCTTGTTGCACACGCCCTGGATGAACTTGGCCGATTCCTCGTTGCCAACGTTGGGCGCGGTCTCGATCTCCGACTGACGCAGGTAGACCACCTCGGCCACGCTGTCGACCAGGATGCCGACCACCTGCTTGTCTGCCTCGATGATCACGATGCGGGTGTTGTCGGTGACCTCGGTCGGCATCAGGCCGAAACGCTGGCGGGTGTCGATCACCGTGACCACGTTGCCACGCAGGTTGATGATGCCCAGCACGTAGCTCGGCGCGCCCGGCACCGGGGCGATCTCGGTGTAGCGCAGGACTTCCTGCACCTGCATGACGTTGATGCCATAGGACTCGTTGTCCAGGCGGAAGGTTACCCACTGCAGGATCGGATCTTCGGAACCTTGTGCAGACGACTTTTTCATTCCCCTACCCCTCAAAATCCGCCATCGGCGGTGTGCTCGGTATCGCCGCGGCAGTGGCGGCGTTCATTCATTGCGGTTTGGCATGCAACTGCTTGACGGCGCCGCTGGCGATCAGCTCGGCCAGTTCGGCGACGTCGAGCAAGGCGCACATGTGTTCGATCACCGTGCCGGCCAGCCACGGGCGCTGGCCACGCTGGCTGCGCCACTTGATCTCGGCCGGGTCCAGGCGCAGGGAGCGGCTGACCTGGTGCACGGCCAGACCCCATTCATAGCCCTGGACGGAAATCACGTACTGCAAGCCCTGACGGAAGTCTTCGCGATAGCGCTCGGGCATGACCCAGCGTGCGGTGTCCAGGACCTTGAGGTTGCCCGCCTGGCAACTGAGGATGCCGAGGAACCAGTCCGGCTGGCCGAACAACGGTGTCAGCTCCTGGCCGGCCAGGCTGTAGATCGAGCCCAGGCACACCAGCGGCACCGCCAGGGTCAGGCCGGCGACATCGAACAGCAGGCATTCGAACGGCTCCGCCGCCCAGGCTGGGCGGCCATCCACGGTGGCCGGCGGGCGTGGCGCCCCCGGCGCAGGCAGGTGCACATCGACCAGTGGCGCTACCGGCTCGGCAGCCGGGGCCTGGGGCACTATCGGAGGGCTGGCCGGGGCCATCGCCTCGGACATGACAACGCTGAGTACCGGCTGCGGGGCGGGCGCCGCCTGTTGTCGCTGGGCGTCACGGGCCTGTTCCTCGCGCACCGCCGCGGCGAACCCGTCGTCGGTGGCGGCCGGCTCGTCGACCGGTGCTGGTGCGGCCTCGACGGCCTCGAACGTTTCGGTGGCCTCCTGCAACAGGCCATCGAGATAGGACTGCAGGGCCAGTTGCGGCTTGCTGGTAATCGGCCGGGCTGGGTTCATCAGGCCACCTGCAACGCGGATGTGGAGGTCAGCAGGTGCTTGAGCAGCGCCCGGTAAGCAGTCACCCCACGGCTCTTGCCGTCGAACTGCGAGGGCGTGACGCCGGCCCGGCTGGCATCGCGCAGGCGCGTGTCGACTGGGATGTAACCCTGCCAGACCTGTTCGCCATAGCTGTCGCGCAGCACCTTGAGGGTGCCCAGGGAGGCCTGGGTGCGGCGGTCGAACAGGGTCGGCACGATCACGTACGGCAGCGCCTGGCGCCGCGAGCGGTTGACCATCGCCAGGGTCCCGACCATGCGCTCCAGGCCCTTGACCGCGAGGAACTCAGTCTGCACTGGGATCACCAGTTGCTGGCTGGCGGCCAGGGCATTGACCATCAGCACACCGAGCAGCGGTGGGCTGTCGATCAGGGCGAAGTCGAAATCCTGCCACAGCTGCGCCAGACTCTTGGCGATCACCAGGCCCAGCCCGCTCTGCCCTGGCGACTGGCGCTCCAGCACCGCCAAGGCAGTGCTCGAAGGCAGCAGGGAGATGCGTTGGTCGCTGGTGGGTAGCAGCAATTGCCCGGGCAGCCCCTCGGGTACCACGCCCTTGTGCAGGAACAGGTCGTAGCAGCTGTGCTCCAGGGCATCGGGATCGTGCCCGAAGTAGCTGGTCATCGAGCCGTGCGGGTCGAGGTCGACCACGACCACGCGCTTGCCCGCCTGGGCCAGCAGGCCGGCCAGGGCGATGGTGGTGGTGGTCTTGCCGACACCACCTTTTTGATTGGCTACTGCCCAGACTCTCATCGTGCGTCGCTTCCTCCCGGTGTGGCCGCCTGCCCTGCCGGGAACGGTGTGAAAAATCGGTGACGGGGAATTGACGGGATCAGCCCCCCGCCGTCGCTGCAGGCGTTGTTGGTGCACTTTGTGTGCCAGCCCGCCGCAAGGCCGCGTCCGGCGTGGCATTGGCGCTGCCGGAGCCGGTCAGGCTGCGGCGTACTTCGAGGTTGCGGGAAATCACCAGCACCACCCGGCGGTTGCGCGCCCGGCCCTCGGCGCTGTCGTTGCTCGCCACCGGCTGGTACTCGCCATAGCCCACCGAGGCCATGCGCGCCGGGTCGACCCCGTTCATCGCCAGCAGGCGCACGATGCTCGCCGCCCGCGCCGACGACAGCTCCCAGTTGGTCGGGTACTGGGCGGTGCGGATCGGCAGGTTGTCGGTGAAGCCCTCCACGTGCACCGGGTTGGCGAACGGCTTGAGGATCTTCGCCACCTTCTCGACGATCTCGAAGGCGACATCGCTGGGCATGGCATCGCCGCTGCCGAACAGCAGCGCCGAGTTGAGCTCGATCTCCACCCACAGCTCGTTACCGCGCACGGTCATCTGGTCGGACTTGATCAGATCGCCAAAGGCATCGCGGACATCCTCGGAGATACTCTGCAACGGATCGACGCTGCTCTGCGCCAGGCCCGCGTCGGTTTGCTCGCTGTCCTTGACCAGCGGCTCGGCCGGCCTGACGCTGAGCGGGCGCTCCTCGCCGATAGGGATCGGCTTCATGCTCCGCTCGGGGTCGTTGAACACCCCGAGCAGGGCCTGGGAGATCACCTTGTACTTGCCCTCGTTGATCGAGGAGATCGAATACATGACCACGAAGAAGGCGAACAGCAGGGTGATGAAGTCGGCGTACGACACCAACCAACGTTCGTGGTTCTCGTGTTCCTCGGTATGGCGACGGCGCGGCATGGCTTACTCCATGAAGCCTTGCAGCTTCAGCTCGATCGAGCGTGGGTTCTCCCCTTCGGCGATCGACAGCAGGCCTTCCAGGAGCATCTCCCGGTAGCGCGACTGGCGCAGGACGATGGCCTTGAGCTTGTTGGCGACCGGCAGCAGGATCAGGTTGGCGCTGGCCACGCCGTAGATGGTGGCGACGAACGCCACGGCGATGCCGTTGCCCAGTTGCGAAGGGTCGGCCAGGTTGCCCATCACGTGGATCAGGCCCATCACCGCACCGATGATACCGATGGTCGGCGCATAGCCGCCCATGCTCTCGAACACCTTGGCGGCCTGGATGTCGCGGCTCTCCTGGGTCAGGAAGTCGACCTCGAGGATGCTGCGGATGGACTCGGGCTCAGCGCCGTCGACCAGCAGTTGCAGGCCCTTGCGCGCATACGGGTCCGGCTCGGCATCGGCCACCCCCTCCAGGCCCAGCAGGCCTTCCTTGCGCGCGGTCAGGCTCCAGTTGACCACCCGGTCGATACCGCTGGCCAGGTCCACCCGCGGCGGAAAGAAGATCCAGCGAATGATCTGCAGGGAGCGCTTGAACGCCGACAGCGGCGACTGCAACAGCGCTGCCGCCAGGGTGCCGCCCAGCACGATCAGGGCCGCCGGGCCATTGACCAGCGCTCCGACGTGGCCGCCCTCGAGCAGGTTGCCGCCGACGATGGCGACGAAGGCGAGGATCAGGCCGATCAGGCTCAGGACATCCATCAGACGCAGGCCTCGACCAGGTGCTTGCCGATCTCGTCCAGGCTGTACACCGCATCGGCCAGGTTGGCCTTGACGATGGCCATGGGCATGCCATAGATCACGCAACTGGCTTCATCCTGGGCCCACACGGTGCTGCCGCCCTGCTTGAGCAGGCGCGCGCCCTCGCGCCCATCGGCGCCCATGCCGGTGAGCACCACCGAGAGCACCTTGTCGCCATAGGACTTGGCGGCCGAACCGAAGGTGATGTCCACGCACGGCTTGTAGTTCAGGCGCTCGTCCCCCGGCAGGATCTTCACCGTGCCACGGCCATCGATCATCATCTGCTTGCCACCAGGGGCCAGCAGGGCCAGGCCGGGGCGCAGCACGTCGCCATCCTCGGCTTCCTTGACGCTGATCCTGCACAGCTTGTCCAGGCGTTCGGCGAACGCCTTGGTGAAGGCCGCGGGCATGTGCTGGACCAGCACGATCGGCGCCGGGAAGCTGGCGGGCAGTTGGGTCAGCACCCGTTGCAGCGCCACCGGGCCGCCGGTGGAGGTGCCGATGGCCACCAGCTTGTAGGGCTTGCGCTTGGGCGCTGGCGCATGGGAAGCGGCTGCGGCGGCAGGACGGCTGGCCGGCGTCGGGGCAGCCGCGCGGGCCGGCGCAGGGCTTGCCGGGCTGCCGAGCGGCGCATGGCTGGTCGGTGCCACGGCGGCTGCCGGCGTGGCGAAGCCGCCGAAACGACGGTTGCTGCGCGACAGGGTGTGGACCTTCTCGCACAGCAGTTGCTTGACCTTCTCCGGGTTGCGCGAGATGTCCTCGAAGTTCTTCGGCAGGTAGTCCACCGCGCCGGCATCCAGGGCGTCGAGGGTGACGCGGGCGCCTTCGTGGGTCAGCGAGGAGAACATCAGTACCGGCGTCGGGCAGCGCTGCATGATGTGCCGCACGGCGGTGATGCCATCCATCATGGGCATCTCGTAGTCCATGGTGATGACATCGGGCTTGAGCGCCAGCGCCTGGTCGATCGCCTCCCTGCCATTGGTCGCGGTACCCACGACCTGGATCGTCGAGTCTGCCGAGAGAATTTCCGAGACACGGCGGCGGAAGAAACCGGAATCATCCACCACCAGGACCTTGACTGCCATAAACACTCCATTAGGCGGCGCAACCGCCAGGGCGCGCCGCCGAAATCAAATACGCCGGGCGGCGTAACGCTTGAGCATGCTCGGTACGTCGAGGATCAGCGCGATGCGACCGTCGCCGGTGATGGTGGCGCCGGACATGCCCGGGGTGCCCTGGAGCATCTTGCCCAGCGGCTTGATCACCACCTCCTCCTGGCCCACCAGTTGGTCGACCACGAAGCCGATGCGCTGGGTGCCGACCGAGAGAATCACCACATGCCCCTCGCGCTGCTCCTCGTGCACCTGGCCCTGGACCAGCCAGCGCTTGAGGTAGAACAGCGGCAGCGCCTTGTCGCGGACGATCACCACCTCCTGGCCGTCGACCACGTTGGTGCGCGACAGGTCCAGGTGGAAGATCTCGTTGACGTTGACCAGCGGGAAGGCGAACGCCTGGTTGCCCAGCATCACCATCAAAGTCGGCATGATCGCCAGGGTCAGCGGCACCTTGATGACGATCTTCGAGCCCTGACCCTTGGCCGAGAAGATGTTGATCGAGCCGTTGAGCTGGGAAATCTTGGTCTTCACCACATCCATGCCCACACCACGGCCGGAGACGTCGGAAATCTCGGTCTTGGTCGAAAAGCCCGGGGCGAAGATCAGGTTGTAGCAGTCCGACTCGCTCAGGCGCTCGGCGGCGTCCCTGTCCATCAGGCCCTTCTCCACGGCCTTGGCACGCAGGACGTTGGGGTCCATGCCCTTGCCGTCGTCGGAGATCGACAACAGGATGTGGTCGCCCTCCTGCTCGGCCGACAGCACCACCCGGCCGGTGCGCGCCTTGCCGGCGGCCTCGCGTTCGTCGGGCATCTCCACGCCATGGTCGACGGCGTTGCGCACCAGGTGCACCAGCGGGTCGGCCAGGGCTTCGACGAGGTTCTTGTCCAGGTCGGTCTCTTCGCCGACCAGCTCCAGGTTGATCTCCTTCTTGAGCTGGCGGGCCAGGTCGCGAACCAGGCGCGGGAAGCGGCCGAAGACCTTCTTGATCGGCTGCATGCGGGTCTTCATGACCGCGGTCTGCAGGTCGGCGGTGACCACGTCGAGGTTGGACACGGCCTTGGACATGGCCTCGTCACCGCTGTTCAGGCCCAAGCGGACCAGGCGGTTACGCACCAGCACCAGCTCGCCGACCATGTTCATGATCTCGTCCAGGCGGGCGGTATCGACCCGCACGGTGGTTTCCGCCTCGCTGACCGCGTGCTTGTCGGCAGCCGGCGCCGGGGCACGGGCCGGGGCCGCAGGCTTGTTGGCAGCAGGCGCGGCGGCGGCAGGCTTGACGGCGGCAGGCTTGACGGCCGGTGCCGGCTTGGCAGCGGGCTTGCTTTCGGCCTTGGGCGCACTGGTCGCCGGCGCAGCCGCCACGGCGGCAGGTGCCTCGCCAGCCACTGCGTCGCTGGAGAATTTGCCCTTGCCATGCAACTGGTCGAGCAACGCTTCGAATTCGTGCTCGGAAATGTGCTCGCCGTCGCCCGCCGCCGGGGCAGCGCTGGCCACGGGCGCAGCGGCGCCAGGCAGCGCATCGGCGGCGAAGGTGCCCTTGCCGTGCAACTGGTCGAGCAACGCCTCGAACTCGGCGTCGGTGATCTCGTCGCCCGCCGGTGCCGCGGCAGAGTCCTGCGGCGCAGTGGCGACGGCTTCCGGGGAGAACTGCCCCTTGCCGTGCAACTGGTCCAGCAGCGACTCGAACTCGGCATCGGTGATCTCGTCGCCTTCGCCGCCGACCGCCTCGCCCTGCCTCTGCTCGGCAGCCTCGGCCTGGGCCTTGACCGCGTCGAGGGAGTCGAGCAGTTGTTCGAATTCGCTATCGGTGATGTCCGCCTCGGCAGCCGGCGCTTCGGCGACCGCTGCCGGCGCCTGCTCAGGGGCCGGCGCCTCGGCCTCGGCTGCGGCAGGCTCTGCCAGGCGCGACAGGGCCGCCAGCAGCTCGGGCGTGGCCGGGGTGACGTCGCTGCGCTCGCGCACCTGGCCGAACATGCCATTGACCGTGTCCAGCGCCTCGAGGACCACGTCCATCAGCTCTGCGTCGACCCGGCGCTCCCCTTTGCGCAAGACGTCGAACACGTTCTCGGCGATATGGCAGCACTCCACCAGCTCGTTGAGCTGGAGGAAGCCGGCGCCCCCTTTAACAGTGTGAAAACCGCGAAAGATCGCATTGAGCAGGTCCGCGTCGTCGGGCCGGCTTTCCAGCTCGACCAGTTGCTCGGACAGTTGCTCGAGAATTTCGCCGGCTTCTACCAGGAAATCCTGGAGGATTTCTTCATCGGCGCCGAAGCTCATTGAACGTGCTCCCTAAAAACCCAGGCTGGACAGCAGATCGTCGACATCGTCCTGACCGGACACGACGTCTTCACGCTTATCGGCATGAATCTGCGGACCTTCACCCCGGGCCGGATGTTTTTCTTGATCTTTTTCAGCGCGCAGCTGCTGGTGGTCATGTTCGATACCGGCAAAACGGTCGACCTGGCTTGCCATCAGCACGAGCTTGAGCAGATTGCTTTCGACTTCGGTGACCAACGCGGTCACGCGCTTGATCACCTGGCCGGTCAGGTCTTGATAGTCCTGGGCCAGGAGAATGTCGTTGAGATGGCCTGCGACCTTGCGGTTACCCTCGACGCTGTGCGTCAGGAAACTGTCGACGCGCTTGACCAGCTCGCGAAACTCCGGCGCGGCGACCTCGCGGCGCATGAAGCGCTGCCAGTCGGCACTCAGGTTCTGGGCTTCGGCGGCCAGGTCGTTGAGCACCGGGGTGCCCGCTTCCACCAGGTCCATGGTGCGGTTGGCGGCGCCCTCGGTGAGCTTGACCACATAGGCCAGGCGCTCGGTGGCGTCGGTGATCTGCGACATTTCCTCGGCCTGCGGCATGCGCGGGTCGATCTGGAAACTGACGATCGCGCTGTGCAACTCGCGGGTGAGCTTGCCGACTTCCTGGTACAGGCCGCGGTCGCGGGTCTGGTTCAGTTGGTGGATCAACTGCACCGCCTCGCCGAACCGGCCGTGCTCAAGGCTCTCGACCAGTTCCTGGGCATGTTTCTTCAGGGTCGATTCGAACTCACCCAGCGACGTGTTTTTCTGCTCCATGGCGCCCCCTGACGTGACTCAACCGTTGACGCGTTCGAAGATCTTCTCGATCTTCTCCTTGAGCACCTGGGCGGTAAAAGGCTTGACCACATAGCCGTTGACCCCGGCCTGGGCCGCTTCGATGATCTGGTCGCGCTTGGCCTCGGCAGTCACCATCAGCACCGGCATGTGTTTGAGGCGGTCATGGGCGCGGACCTTGCGCAGCAGGTCGATGCCGGACATGCCGGGCATGTTCCAGTCGGTCACCAGGAAATCGTAATGGCCGTTTTCCAGCATCGGCAGCGCCGTGGTGCCGTCGTCGGCCTCGTCGGTGTTGGTGAAGCCCAGGTCACGCAACAGGTTCTTGATGATCCGCCGCATCGTCGAAAAGTCGTCAACGATGAGGATTTTCATGTCTTTGTTCAATTAGACCTCCAAGCAGTCCTAGACGCGCTCGGCCCCGAGCACGCATTCAATCAATTGGGCATCATTTACAACGACTGCGGCGAACCTGGCTTCAGCGCGCCCGCCATTCCCCCAGGCGGCTGCGCAGGCGCGCCGCGCACTGGCTGTGCAACTGGCTGACACGCGACTCGCTGACCCCCAGTACCTCACCGATCTCCTTGAGGTTCAGCTCTTCGTCGTAGTACAGCGCCAGCACCAGGCGCTCACGCTCCGGCAGGTTGGCGATCGCATCGGCCAGCGCGGCCTGGAAGCGCTCGTCCTCCAGGTCGCGCGAGGGCTCCTGCTGGCCACTGGCGCCATCCTCGTGCAGCCCCTCGTGCTCGCCGTCCTGCAACAGGTCGTCGAAGCTGAACAGGCGGCTGCCCAAGGTATCGTTCAGGATCCCGTAGTAATCATCGAGACTCAATTGGAGTTCGGCAGCAACTTCATGATCTTTAGCGTCACGGCCGGTACGCGCCTCGACGGCACGTATCGCGTCACTGACCATACGGGTGTTGCGGTGCACCGAGCGCGGCGCCCAGTCGCCCTTGCGGACCTCGTCGAGCATGGCGCCACGGATGCGGATACCGGCGTAGGTCTCGAAGCTGGCGCCCTTGCTGGCATCGTACTTGTTGGCCACTTCCAGCAGGCCGATCATGCCGGACTGGATCAGGTCCTCGACCTGCACGCTGGCCGGCAGGCGCGCCAGCAGGTGATAGGCGATGCGCTTGACCAGCGGGGCGTAGCGTTCGACCAGTTCGTACTGGGCATCGCGCGACGCCTTGCTGTACATCTTGAAACCGCTCGCGTTCATAGCACCGGCCCTGCGCTGGTGGGCTGCACCAGGCGCTCGACGAAAAACTCCAGGTGCCCGCGCGGGTTGGCCGGCAACGGCCAGCTGTCGACCTTCTGCGCGATGGCCTTGAACGCCAGCGCACACTTGGACCGCGGGAAAGCCTCGTAGACCGCCCGCTGCTTCTGCACCGCCTTGCGCACGCATTCGTCGTAGGGCACGGCGCCGACATACTGCAGCGCGACATCGAGGAAACGATCGGTGACCTTGGTCAACTTGGCGAACAGGTTGCGGCCCTCCTGCGGGCTCTGCGCCATGTTGGCCAGCACGCGAAAACGGTTCATGCCGTAGTCGCGGTTGAGCAGCTTGATCAGGGCGTAGGCGTCGGTGATCGAGGTCGGCTCGTCGCACACCACCAGCAGCACTTCCTGGGCCGCGCGGACGAAGCTGACCACCGAGTCGCCGATGCCGGCGGCGGTGTCGATCACCAGCACGTCGAGGTTGTCGCCGATCTCGCTGAACGCCTGGATCAGGCCGGCATGCTGGGCAGGCGCCAGGTGCACCATGCTCTGGGTGCCAGAGGCGGCCGGGACGATGCGCACGCCACCGGGCCCCTGCAACAGCACGTCGCGCAGTTCGCAGCGGCCTTCGATGACATCGGCCAGGGTGTGCTTGGGCGTGAGGCCCAGCAGGACGTCGACGTTCGCCAGGCCCAGGTCGGCGTCCAGCAGCATGACCCGCCGGCCCAGCTCGGCCAGTGCCAGGGACAGGTTCACTGAAACGTTAGTCTTGCCGACGCCACCTTTGCCACCGGTTACGGCGATCACCTGTACGGGATGCATGCTACCCATGTTCGTTCTTTACCTTGTCTCGCTTGGACCCAGGCCACATGAGGGGCTGAACTCGACCCCCTGATGTAGGTACTTTGCGCTGCACATTCATCAACCCGCGCGCTTGCCAGGGTTGTGATAGAGATCAGCGAACATGTCGGCCATCGCCTCTTCGCTGGGCTCGTCCTGCATTTGCACACTGACTGCGCGGCTGACCAACTGGTGCTTGCGCGGCAGGTGCAGGTCGTCGGGAATGCGCGGCCCATCGGTAAGATAGGCCACCGGCAATTCATGACTGATGGCCAGGCTCAGCACTTCACCGAGGCTGGCCGTTTCATCGAGCTTGGTCAGGATACATCCGGCCAGGCCACAGCGCTTGTAGCTGTGGTAGGCGGCGGTCAGCACCTGCTTCTGGCTGGTGGTTGCCAGCACCAGGTAATTCTTGGCGGCAATGCCGCGCCCGGCAAGGGTTTCCAGTTGCATGCGCAGGGCCGGGTCGCTGGCTTGCAGGCCAGCGGTATCGATCAGCACCACGCGCTTGCGCAGCAACGGCTCCAGCGCCTGGGCCAAGGACTGGCCCGGATCGACGTAGGTCACCGGTACGTTGAGGATGCGCCCCAGTGTCTTGAGCTGCTCCTGGGCACCGATACGGAAGCTGTCCATGCTCACCAGCGCCAGGTTATGCGCGCCGTACTTGAGCACGTAGCGCGCCGCCAGCTTGGCCAGGGTGGTGGTCTTGCCCATGCCGGCCGGGCCGACCATGGCGATCACCCCGCCCTCCTCGATCGGCTCCACCTCTGGAACCTCGATCATCCGCGCCAGGTGCGCCAGGACCATGCGCCAGGCATGCCGTGGTTCGCCGATCTCGGCGGTCAGGTCGAGCAGTTCGCGGGCGATCGGGCCGGACAGGCCGATGCGCTGCAGGCGGCGCCAGAGGTTGGCCTGCTGCGGCTTGCTGCCCTGCAACTGGCTCCAGGCCAGGGAGCCGAGCTGCACTTCGAGCAGCTCGCGCAGCCCCGACAGCTCCGAGCGCATGGCATCGAACAGACGCGGGTCGACGGCAGCCGGAGCCTGCGCGGCGGCAGGCGGCGGCAGGTCGACATGGGGCTCGACCAACGGCTCCGAGGCGGTCAGCGGCAGGCCGGCGAACAATTGGCGGTTGCCTTCGTCGGTGTCGTTGCGGCTGCCCAGCTCGGCCTGGGCGGTGGCGATGCGCGACTGGGTCTTGCGCAGTTCGTCCTCGAGCTCGGCATTGGGCACACGTGGGGCCAGGGCGGACAGCTTGTAGTCCAGCGCGGCCGTCAACTCGACACCGCCGGCGATGCGCCGGTTGCCGATGATGGCGGCATCGGCGCCCAGCTCATCGCGAACCAGCTTCATGGCCTGGCGCATATCGGCGGCGAAAAAACGCTTAACTTGCATAACCCACTACCTCAGCCATTGGGGCCCACGGTGGCAACGATGGTGACTTGCTTGTTGTCAGGTATTTCCTGATACGCCAGAACATGCAAATTCGGTACAGCCAGGCGGCCGAATCGCGACAGCATCGCGCGGATCGGGCCCGCTACCAGCAGGATAGCCGGATGACCCTGCATTTCCTGGCGCTGGGCCGCCTCGATCAACGAACGTTGCAGCTTCTCGGCCATGCTCGGCTCCAGGAGAACACCGTCTTCCTGGCCTTGCCCGGCCCTTTGCAGACTATTGAGCAAAATCTGTTCCAACCTGGGCTCCAGGGTGATCACAGGCAGCTCGGACTCAGTGCCGACAATGCTTTGCACGATAGCGCGACACAATCCGACGCGCACCGCCGCCACCAGCGCGGCGGTATCTTGACTCTTGCCCGCATTGTTGGCGATCGCCTCGGCAATGCTGCGGATATCGCGCACCGGTACCTGCTCGGCGAGCAGGGCCTGCAAGACCTTGAGCAACCCCGACAAGGAAATGACGCCCGGCACCAGCTCCTCGGCCAGCTTGGGCGATGCCTTGGACAGGACCTGCAGCAACTGCTGGACCTCTTCGTGGCCGATCAGTTCGTGGCAGTGCTTCTGCAGGATCTGGTTGAGGTGGGTGGCGACCACGGTGCTGGCGTCCACCACGGTGTAGCCCAGCGACTGGGCCTGGGCGCGCTGGCCGACATCGATCCACACCGCCTCCAGGCCAAAGGCCGGGTCGCGCGCGGCGATGCCGTTGAGCGTACCGAAGACCTGGCCGGGGTTGATCGCCAGTTCCCGGTCTGGGTAGATCTCCGCCTCGGCCAGGATCACCCCCATCAGGGTCAGGCGGTAGGCGCTGGGCTGCAGGTCGAGGTTGTCGCGGATGTGCACGGTAGGCATGAGAAAGCCCAGGTCCTGGGACAGCTTCTTGCGCACCCCCTTGATCCGCGCCAGCAACTGGCCACCCTGGTTGCGGTCGACCAGCGGGATCAGGCGGTAGCCGACCTCCAGGCCGATCATGTCGATCGGTGTCACGTCGTCCCAGCCCAGTTCCTTGGTTTCCAGGGCACGCTGGGGCGATGGCAGCAGATCCTGCTGGCGCTGCGCCTCTTCCTGGGCCTTGACCTTGGCCTGTTGCTGCTTGCGCCAGACCAGGTAGGCTGCGCCCGCAGCCAGCCCGCCCAGGCCGAGGAAGGCAACGTGGGGCATGCCCGGGACCAGGCCGATGACGATCATCAGCGCGGCGGACACCGCCAGGGCCTTGGGCGAATCGAACATCTGCCGGTTGATCAGCTTGCCCATGTCCTCGGAGCTGGAGGCCCGGGTGACCATGATCGCCGCGGCGGTGGAGAGCAGCAGCGACGGCAACTGCGCCACCAATCCGTCACCGATGGTCAGCAGCGCGTAGACCTTGCCCGCCTCGCCGAACGGCATGCCGTGCTGCAGCATGCCGATCAGCATGCCGCCGATCAGGTTGATGAACAGGATCAGCAGGCCGGCGATGGCATCGCCCCGCACGAACTTGCTGGCACCGTCCATCGAGCCGTAGAACTCGGCCTCCTGGGCCACCTCGGCACGGCGCGCCTTGGCCTGGGCCTGGTCGATCAATCCCGCGTTGAGGTCGGCGTCGATGGCCATCTGCTTGCCGGGCATGGCGTCCAGGGTGAAACGCGCGCTCACCTCGGAGATACGCCCGGCCCCCTTGGTCACCACCACGAAGTTGATGATCATGAGGATGGCGAAGACCACCGCGCCGACCACGTAGTTGCCGCCGATCACCACTTCGCCGAAGGCCTGGATCACCTTGCCCGCGGCCTCGTGCCCCTCATGGCCGTGGAGCATCACCACACGGGTCGAGGCGACGTTCAGCGCCAGGCGCAGCAGCGTGGCCACCAGCAGGATGGTGGGAAAGGCGGCGAAGTCCAGCGGGCGCAAGGCATACACGCAGACCAGCAGGACCACGATCGACAGGGCGATGTTGAAGGTGAAGAACACATCGAGCAGGAACGGCGGGATCGGCAACATCATCATTGCCATCATCACCAGCAACAGCAGCGGCACGCCGAGGTTGCCCCGACCGAGGCCGGCCAGGTTGTGTCGGGCGCTGTTGATTAACTGAGTGCGATCCACCGCGAGTCCTCTTCAAGCAAAAACTTTGACGCCTGGAGGGCGCCTCGCGCTGCCTTTGCAAGAAACCTTCCAACTCTTCTAGCGGCAAGCTAATCGCGGCGGCCCATTGAGCGTCGACGGACTCGCATCAGGCGGGGCGCACAGACTGCTTTTTCTTGCGGCTTGTAGCTTGCAGCTCTCAAGAGTCCCGACGCAAATCCGGCGGAATCGGCAAGTCTGGCTTGAGCGGTTCTGGCGCCTTGCCCTTGCCCGCCCGGTACTGGCGGATCTGGAAGACGTAGGCCAGTACCTGGGCCACCGCCAGGTACAGCCCCGCCGGGATTTCCTGCTCGAGCTCCGTGGAGTAGTAGATCGCTCGCGCCAAGGCCGGCGATTCGAGGATCTGCACCTTGTGCTCCATGCCGATCTCGCGGATCTTCAGGGCGATGAAGTCAGTACCCTTGGCCAGCAGCAACGGCGCCGTACCGCCCTTCTCGGGGTCGTACTTGAGCGCCACAGCGTAATGGGTCGGGTTGGTGATGATCACGTCGGCCTCCGGCACCGCGGCCATCATGCGCCGCTGCGACACTTCGCGCTGCAACTGGCGGATGCGCTGCTTGACCTCCGGCTTGCCCTCGGTGTCCTTGTACTCGTCGCGCACCTCCTGCTTGGTCATCTTCAGCTTCTTGTGCGCCTGCCAGAGCTGGAAGGGCACGTCCACCGCCGCGATCAACAGCAGCCCCGCAGCCATCCACAAGGCGCTCCAGCCCACCACCTGGACACTGTGGATGATCGCCTGCTCCAGCGGCTCGTTGGCGATCGCCAGCAGCGCCTGGCGGTCGTTGGCCAGCACCACCAGCGCCACCACGAGGATCACGAAGAACTTGGCGATGGCCTTGAGCAGCTCGGTCAAGGCGTTCAAGGAGAACATGCGCTTGATCCCCGACAATGGGTTCATGCGGCTGAACTTCGGTTGCAGCAGGCTTCCGGAGAACAGGAAGCCGCCCAGGGCGATGGGGGCGATGAAGGCGATCACGAACAGCAGGATCAGCACCGGCTGCACCGCCCACAACGCCATCTTGCCCGAGGCGAGCAAAAAGGCGCCCATGGCCCGCTCGTCCACCAGCACCTCACGCGGCAGGTTGAAGTTCAGGCGCATCAACTCCATCAGGGTCTCGCCCAGGTAGCCACCGAACGCCAGCAGGCCGCCAGCGCCGGCCAGGGTCACCGCCACCGTGTTGAGCTCCTTGGAGCGGGCGATCTCGCCTTTCTCGCGCGCGTCGCGCTTGCGCTTGTCGGTGGGCTCTTCTGTCTTGTCCTGACCGCTTTCGCTCTCTGCCATGCTCAGCGCGCCCGTGCCAGTTCACGCAGCCATTGCAGCGCTTCGCTGGCCAATGCCTGGTAGTGGGAAAGGATGTCGGCCAGCCCGACCCAGAAGATGCCCATGCCCAGCACCAGGGTCAGCGGGAAGCCGATGGAGAAGATATTCAGCTGCGGCGCGGCACGGGTCATCACGCCGAAGGCGATGTTGACCACCAGCAATGCGGCGATCGCTGGCAGGATCAACAGCAGCCCGGCGCCGAGCACCCAGCTCAGGCGCCCGGCCATTTCCCAGAAGTGGCCGACCACCAGGGCGTTGCCCACCGGCAAGGTGGTGAAACTTTCGGTCAGCACCTCGAACACCACCAGGTGGCCGTTCATCACCAGGAACAGGATGCTCACCAGCATGGTCATGAACTGGCTGACCACCGCCACGTTGACGCCGTTGGCCGGGTCGACCATGGAGGCGAAGGCCATGCCCATCTGCACGGCGATGATCTGCCCAGCCACCACGAAGGCCTGGAACAGCATCTGCAACGACAGGCCGAACAGCACGCCGACGATGATCTGCTCACCGCACAGCAGCACCCCGCGCAGGCTCAACGGGTCGATCTCAGGCAACGGTGGCAGGCCCGGCACGATCACCACGGTGATGGCCAGGGCGGCGTACAGCCGGATGCGCGCCGGCAGCATGCGCGTACCGAAGATCGGCATGGTCATCAGCAGCGCGGTCACCCTGAACAGCGGCAGGATGAAGGTGGCGACCCAGGTGCCGATCTGCGTGTCGGTCAGCTCCAGCATGGCCGTTTCAACCGATCAACTGGGGAATGCTGGTGTACAGGCCGATGAAATACTCCATGAACTTCTGCACCAGCCAGGGCCCGGCGAGGATCAGGGTCACCAGCATCACCAGCAGGCGCGGCAGGAAGCTCAGGGTCTGTTCGTTGATCTGCGTGGCGGCCTGGAACATGGCCACCACCAGCCCCACCAGCAGGCTCGGCACCACCAGGATTGCGACCATCAGGGTGGTCAGCCACAAGGCATCGCGGAACAGGTCTACGGCGACTTCAGGTGTCATGCAAGGCTCTCCTTGATGGCGTCAGACGCCACCGAAACTGCCGGCCAGGGTACCCATGATCAGCGCCCAGCCATCGACCAGGACGAACAGCATGATCTTGAACGGCAGCGAGATGATCAGCGGCGACAGCATCATCATGCCCATGGCCATCAGCACGCTGGCGACCACCATGTCGATGATCAGGAACGGGATGAAGATCATGAAGCCGATCTGGAACGCGGTCTTGAGCTCCGAGGTGACGAAGGCCGGGACCAGGATGGTCAGCGGCGTCTGCTCGGCGCTGGCGATGTCGGTGCGCTTGGACAGGCGCACGAACAGGTCCAGGTCGTTCTGCCGGGTCTGCGCCAGCATGAAGTCTTTCAACGGCCCCTGGGCCTTGTCGATGGCCTGCTGGGCGGTCAGTTGCTCGTTCAGGTAGGGCTGGATGGCATCCTGGTTCACCCGGTCGAACACCGGCGCCATGATGAACAGGGTCAGGAACAGCGCCATGCCGGTGAGCACCTGGTTCGACGGCGTCTGCTGCAGGCCCAGGGCCTGGCGCAGGATGGAGAAGACAATGATGATGCGGGTGAAGCTGGTCATCAGGATGACGAACGCCGGGATGAAGCTCAGCGCCGTCATGATCAGCAGGATCTGCAGGCTGACCGAGTATTCCTGCTGCCCGTCCGGACCGCTGGACAGGGTGATGGCCGGCACCGACAACGGGTCGGCGGCCAGGACCGACGGCGCGGCCAGTAGCAGCGCGATTGGCAGCAAGGTGCTCAACAGGGTGCGCAGGGCGCCACTCATCACTTCTTGTCCTTCTGATCCTTGCCCATCAGCTCCAACAGCCGCTGGGCGAATTCCGGCGTGGCCGGGCGGGCGCCAGCCGGCACCTCCACGGGCTCGGCCAGCACGTGCAACGCCTCGATGCTGCCAGGGGTATGGCCGATGAGGATCTGCTCCTTGCCCACCTGCACCAGCAACAACCTGTCGCGCGGGCCGATGGCCCGGCTGCCGACGATCTCGATCACTTGCGCGCCACGCGGCGCGGCGCCCTGCAAGCGGCGCAGCAGCCAGGCCAGGAAGAAGATCAGGCCGACCACCAGCAGCAGGCCCAGGACCATCTGCGCCAGTTGCCCGCCCAGGCTGCCCGGGGTGGCAGGCGCCGGCGCTACCGGCTGGGCGGCGGCGATCACCGCCTCGCTGGCCAACAGCGCGCCAAGGGCCATCGCGGCCCGAATCCGGCCTTTCACTCAGCGCAGCTTCTTGATGCGTTCGCTGGGGCTGATCACGTCAGTCAGGCGGATGCCGAACTTCTCGTTGACCACCACCACCTCGCCATGGGCGATCAGGGTGCCGTTGACCAGTACGTCCAGTGGCTCGCCGGCCAGGCGGTCGAGCTCGATCACCGAGCCCTGGTTGAGCTGCAGCAGGTTGCGGATGCTGATCTCGGTGCTGCCCACTTCCATGGAGATGTTCACCGGGATGTCCAGGATCACGTCCAGGTTCGGGCCTTCGAGGCTGACGTTTTCGTTCGGCTTGGGCGAGCTAGGGAACTCTTCCATCGGCAGGCGGCCGGTGCCGGCGGACGGCTTGCCAGCATCGGCGGCCAGCAGCGCGTCGATATCGGCCTGGCCGGCATCGCCGGTTTCTTGCAGGGCTGCGGCCCACTCGTCGGCCAGGGCCTGATCCTCCGGGGAGGTGATTTCGTTTTCGTTAGCCATAGTGTCCTCGACTGGCATTCGATTCGGGATTGCGACCGGCACGCCGTCAGCGGCGTTCGATCGGGTCGATGATCTGCAGCGACAGGGTGCCCTTGTGCGAGCCCAGCCGCGCCTTGAACGACGGTACGCCATTGGCGCGCAGCACCAGGTGCTCGGGCAGCTCCACCGGGATCACGTCGCCCGGCTGCATGTGCAGGATGTCGCGCAGCTTCAGTTGGCGACGGGCCACGGTGGCCGAGAGCGGCACGCTGACATCCAGCACGTCCTCGCGCAGGGCCTTGACCCAGCGCTCGTCCTGGTCGTCCAGGTCGGACTGGAAACCGGCGTCGAGCATTTCCCGCACCGGCTCGATCATCGAGTACGGCATGGTCACGTGCAGATCGCCACCACCACCGTCGAGTTCGATGTGGAAGGTCGACACCACCACCGCCTCGCTCGGCCCGACGATGTTAGCCATGGCCGGGTTGACCTCGGAATTGATGTACTCGAAGTTGACCGGCATGATCGCCTGCCAGGCTTCCTTGAGGTCGACGAAGGCCTGGTCCAGCACCATGCGCACCACGCGCAGCTCGGTGGGGGTGAATTCGCGACCCTCGATCTTGGCGTGGCGGCCATCGCCGCCGAAGAAGTTGTCCACCAGCTTGAACACCAGCTTGGCGTCGAGGATGAACAACGAGGTACCGCGCAACGGCTTGATCTTGACCAGGTTCAGGCTGGTGGGCACGTACAACGAGTGCACGTACTCGCCGAACTTCATCACCTGCACGCCCCCGACCGCCACGTCGGCGGAGCGGCGCAACAGGTTGAACATGCTGATGCGGGTGTAGCGGGCGAAGCGCTCGTTGATCATCTCCAGGGTCGGCATGCGACCGCGCACGATCCGATCCTGGCTGGTCAGGTCGTAGCTCTTGACGCTGCCGGGCTCGACAACGCTTTCGGTCTGTACCAGCCCATCGTCGACCCCGTGCAACAGGGCATCGATCTCATCTTGGGACAGCAGGTCCTGCACGGCCATTTCGGGCTCCTACTGCAATACGAAATTGGTGAACAGCAGCTGGTCGACGACCGGCCTGCCGACTTCCTTCTGCGCCACTTCCTGGACCACCGCGGTGGCCTTCTGGCGCAGCATCTCCTGCCCCACCGCGCTGCTGGCCAGGGTGTCGAAGCCCTGGCCTGAGAACATCATGACCAGGTTGTTGCGGATGACCGGCATGTGCACCTTGAGCGCGTCCAGATCGGCCTGGTTGCGCCCTTGCAGGGTGATGCTCACCTGCATGTAGCGCTGCCGGCCGTTCTGGTTGAAGTTGACCACGAAGGCGGGGGCCAGGGGCTCGTAGATCGCCGCTGGCTTGGCATTGGTCTGGGCCGGGTCGGCGGCGGGTGCCGACTCGCTTTTGTGCATGACGAACCAGGTGGCACCCACCGACAGGCCGACCGCCAGCAACAGGGCCAGCACCAGCAGCAGGATCAGTTTGAGTTTGCCTTTGGTGGCGGGGTCTTTGACTGCTTCGCTCTTGGCCATGCCAATAATCCGTCGTCCATTGGGGTTTCACAGGAGAATGACGTGGCTTGAGCAAGTGTTATGCCAGATTTATCGCAGGGGGTGTCGACCAACCGGGAGCTTGCCCCGCAGACGGATCGCCGCAATCGATTCAAGCGTAGTAATCGACCGCACTGTCACCGACGACCACCTGCCGCTCCACCGGCCGCGTGGCATCGGCCAGCTCGTCGGCCTCCCCACCGGCCTCGGCGGCCCGGCGCGCGGCGACGCCGGACAGGCTCGAGCTCTCCTGCTGCCCCTGCTGTTGCTGCTGGCCACGGGACTGGTCGGCGACGTTGACGTCAGGCTGGGCCAGGCCCTGCTGGGCGAACAGCTCGCGCAGGCGGTGCACCTGGCTGTCGAGGGCATCGCGCACGCCGGCATGACCGCTGATGAAGGTCACCTGGGTGGTCTGGTCCGTCGCCACGTTGACGCGGATATCGAGGCGCCCGAGTTCGGCGGGCTCGAGCTGGATGTCGGCCGACTTGAGGTTCTGGCTGGACAGGTACATGACCCGGTTGACCAACCCCTCGGCCCAGGCGTTCTGGTTCATCGGCAGCGGCTGGTGCAGGGGGTTGGCCGGCATGGCGTTGGTGGTCTTCGGCGTGGCGGCCTGGGTCAGGCTGGCCAGGCGGTTGGCGAAATCGTCGACGCGGGTGTCGCTGCTGGCGCTCTTGAGGTCCTTGAGGCCATCGTCGAGCAGGTTGTCGAATGCCTTGCCGCCCGGCTCCGACTCTCCAGCTTCATCGACCAGGTTCGCCAAGGTATTGACGGCTCCCCGGCCATCGTCGGCCTGGGCCTGGCGCTCGTCAGCCCGGCTGGCATGGGCGCAGGTGGTGCCCTTGGCCTGGGCATTCTGCTCCAGGGCCAGGCGCAGGGCTGGCAGGTCGGCCAAGGGGTCAGCCTGCGGGTCGAAATCTTCGGACGCCTGCTCGGTAGCCGTCGATGCGTCTGCTGGCTGGGCCGCCTGCAGGGCAGGCGCCACGGCCTCGGCCTGGGCCTGAATCAGCTGCGCGCCGGGTTGCGCATCGGTGACCTGGCCCGCCACCAGGCGAGCATCGAGCGAGCCCGGGCCATCGGCTTCAGCGGTTTCGCCAGCCTGGTCGGTGGCCGGCAAGTTCTTGCCGCCTTTGGCAACGGCTGCCCCCTTGCCATCATCCTGCTTGCCGCCCGACGCCGCCTCGGGCCTGTCCTTCGGCTTGGCCTGGACGGGCTTGTCGTCACGCCCCTGGCGGGCCATGACCTGGTCGAAGCCAGTGCCCTGCCCGCCCGCGCCCTGCTGCGGCTTGTCCACCACGCTGGCAGCCGAGCGCGACGGCTTGTCCATGACACTGGCTTGCAACAAAGGATTGGGTGCGACAGGCATTGAAAGGTCTCCGCGCCGGAAATCGTGAAATCGTCCGGGCAAAGACAGGCAAGACTCGCGCCAGGTTTCCCTCAGCTGGCGGAAATCCGTTCTCGCTCGTCGCGGTAGAAGCGCTGGACCTCCTGATATTCCTGGTCGATGCGGTTGACCAGGTCCTCGATGCCATACAGCGGCCGCTGCCGCGCCCGCTCCTCGAGCTGGCGGCACAGTTCGGCCAGGCCAACGGCGCCCATGTTGCTGCTGCTGCCCTTGAAGCTGTGCGCGGCAAGGCCCAGCTCATCGGCGTTCCTGGCTTCGTGCAACTGGCTCAGGCGCCGCTCGGAATCCTCGAGGAAGGTTTCCAGCAATTGCAGGTAGCCGTCTTCCATGACCTCCTGCAGGTCGGTGAGCACCTTGTGATCGATATGCATGTCCACGTACTTGTTCACTCCTTGATCAAGCTTGATTATGCCCCAGCCTGCGTGGCAGTTCGCCACCCATTCACCAGAAAAACATCACCCGTGCGCAACGGCCACCGTCGAGCCACTCGGCCCCCTGGCTAAGGCGCCGGACCATGTTCAGGCCGCGGCCGCTGAGCCTGTGCGCCGTCATCGAGCGCGCCAGTTCCCGCGCCACGTCGAAGCCGGCACCACTGTCGCCGACCTCGATCGTCAGACGCCCGCCACAGGGCTGTGGTTCCACCTTCATGACGATCTGCACGAACCCCTCGGCCAGTTGCGCCAGGCGCCGGTCGCGCTCGCGATAGTAATCGGCAAAACCCTGGGCGTCGCACTTGAGCCGCGAGTCCAGGCCCAGCACCCCGTGCTCCAAGGCATTGGCGTACAGTTCGCTGAGCACGCTGTGCAGCGCCCCACCATGCGATCGCAACCCCTGGACTTCCTGCAGCAGTTGCACAAGGTAGGGCACCGGGTTGAACCGTTTCAAGCTGTCGGCACGCAATTCGAAGCGCATCGACCACGCCAGCGGGCCGGAGTGCCCACCACCGCCAGGGGCCACGGCCAGCGGGGTCGGCGGTACTGGCTCGCTCATGCGGATATCGCACAGGCTGATATCGTCCCGGGGGCGCCCGCCGAACCGCTCCAGGGCCAGCATCACCTCGTCGAACAGCCGGGCCGGATCCCGGTTGTCGGCCAGCACCTGGCGCAGGCGCTGCACGCCGAACAGCCGCTCCTGCGCGTCAGCGGTATCGACGACACCGTCGGACAACAGGAACAAGCGTTCGCCCACCGCCAGCGGCAGCACTTCGGTACTGTCGTCGAAGCGCTCGGGGGCCAGGATCCCCAGCGGCAGATGGCGGGAAACCAGCGTCGAAAGCACCTCGCCAGCCGCGGACAAGCGGTAGCCGTCAGGCATGCCGCCGTTCCACACCTGCACCGTGCCGCGCTGGAAACTCAGTTCGAGCAACAGCGCGCAGCAGAACATGTCCACCGGCAGCGTGCGCTTGAGCCGGGCGTTCATCTCCCGCAGCATCTCGCCCAGGCCATAGCCTTTGGCTGTCATGCCATGGAACACCTCGGCCAGGGGCATGGCCCCGACCGCGGCAGGCAGGCCATGGCCGGTGAAATCGCCGAGCAGCACGTGCATGTCGCCACAAGGGGTGTAGGCCGCCAGCAGCAGGTCGCCGTTGAACAGGGCGTAGGGCGATTGCAGGTAGCGGATGTTCGGCGCCTGCAGGCAGCCGGAATGGGCCACCTTGTCGAACACGGCCTTGGCCACGCGCTGCTCGTTGAGCAGGTGGTGATGGTGGCGGGCGATCTGGTCCCGTTGCTCCAGCACCGTGGCCTGCAGCCGGCGCAAGCGGTCCATGGCACGGATCTTGGCGCCGAGGATCACCGCACTGTAGGGCTTGGCCATGAAATCGTCGCCGCCAGCCTCCAGGCAGCGCACCAGAGCCTGTTCTTCGTTCAGCGACGTAAGGAAGATGATCGGCACCAGCGCTTCGCCGGCCAGCGCCTTGATCTGCCGCGCAGCCTCGAAGCCGTCCATCACCGGCATCAGCGCGTCGAGCAGCACCAGTTGCGGGCGCCGCTCGGCGAACAGCGCCACGGCCTGCTCGCCGTTTTCCGCGGTGAACACCTCATGGCCCTGGCGCCGGACGATCTGCGCGAGCAGCATGCGGTCTGCCGCCCCGTCCTCGGCAACCAGCACGCTCAGCGCCCGTTCGGCCGGCATGTCGATACTCAACTGATGTCGAACAGCTTTTCGAAATTGGAAATGGCCAGGATCTTGCGCACGTCGGGGCTGGTGTTGATCACGCTGATGCAGGAGTCATCACCGCCTTCGTGGTCGCGCAGCAGCAGCAACATGCCCAGCGCCGAGCTGTCCAGGTAGGTGGCGTCCTTGAGGTCGACCACGACCGAGTTGGGCCGTACCGGTTGCCTTTCGTAGGCATTGCGAAATTCCTGGTGCCTGCCGAAATCGAAGCGGCCCTTGACCTTGATCGTCAGCTTTTTATCGTCCTGGGAGAAATCGGATTCGACAGCCATGCCAGCGATTCCTTCGATGATGGCGAATACGACTTTTGAAGGTTTAGCAGGCATGGAGCGGGGTCGCAAGGCAGGGGCAGGACCGTTCGTGAGGTTCGTTGCCGGGCGGGTTTCAGAGAGGTCTCAGGGGCTTGCCGGCGATGGGGCGCGAAGCGGCCCCAGATGCTCACGGCTACAGATGCCTCTGGCGCGGCAGGCGCTGGGACAGCTCGTCGAGCAGCTTCTGCTCGCGCTTGTCCTCGGCACGCCGGGCCTCGTCCCTATAGCGCTGCACCAGCTTGCGCAGGCCTTCGACCCGGGCATAGGCCTGCTGCCAGGTGTCGCGGGCACCGTTGAGGTTGTTCTGGTGCCAGGTCAGGCTCTGCCGCTGCTGGGTCATGGCCGCCTCCAGTTGCCCCAGGAAGCGCTGGTAGTTGACCAGCCAGCTGCCGTTGACCCCCTGCCCGCCACGGTTGATCCATTGCTGCTGGTAGTCCTCGCGAAAACGCTCAAGCTCGGCCAGCTTGGCCTGGGCCTGCACCACCTGCTGCTGGAAATGCCCCAGGCGCTGGGCAGCCTTGCGCTCGGCCTCCTCGGCCATTTCCACCACCGGCGCCAGGCGTGCCGCTCTGCTGGGCAAGGCCATGGGCTATCAACCGCCCGCCGGCGCGGCGAAGATACCGCCCAGCTGTTCGCGGCTCTGGGCCATGCCGACATTCTCGTCCAGCCCCTGGCGCAAGAAGCCCACCAGCTTGGACTGCAAGGCGATGGCCTGGTCCGTCTCTGGATCGCCGCCAGCCACGTAGGCGCCGACGCTGATCAGGTCGCGGCTCTGCGACAGGCGCGACCACAGCTGCTTGAACTTCTGCGCCTGGCGCAGGTGATCGGCATCGACCACCTGGGGCATGACCCGGCTGATCGAAGCCTCGATATCGATGGCCGGATAGTGCCCTTCCTCGGCCAGGCGCCGGGACAGCACGAAGTGGCCATCCAGCACGCCCCGCGCCGAGTCGGCGATCGGGTCCTGCTGGTCGTCGCCTTCCGAGAGCACGGTATAGAACGCCGTGATCGAACCGCCTCCCGGCTCGCCATTGCCCGCCCGCTCCACCAGCTTGGGCAGCTTGGCGAAGACCGAAGGCGGATAGCCCCGGGTCGCCGGCGGTTCGCCGATGGCCAGGGCGATCTCGCGCTGGGCCTGGGCGAAACGGGTCAGCGAGTCCATCAGCAACAAGACGTTCTTGCCCTTGTCGCGGAAGTACTCGGCGATGCGCGTGCAATACATGGCCGCGCGCAAGCGCATCAGCGGCGCGTCGTCGGCTGGCGAGGCCACCACCACCGAGCGCTTTAGCCCCTCCTCGCCGAGGATGTGCTCGATGAACTCCTTGACCTCCCGGCCCCGTTCGCCGATCAGCCCGACCACGATGATCTCGGCCTCGGTGAAGCGGGTCATCATGCCCAGCAGCACCGACTTGCCCACGCCGGTACCGGCGAACAGGCCCAGGCGCTGGCCCCGGCCGACGGTGAGCAACCCATTGATGCTGCGGATGCCCACGTCGAGCGGCTGGCTGATGGGGTCGCGGTTGAGCGGGTTGATGACCGGCCCGTCCATCGGCACCCAGTCCTCGGCCTTCATCCCGCCCTTGCCGTCCAGCGCACGGCCGGCACCGTCGAGCACCCGGCCAAGCATGCTCATGCCCATGGGCAGGCGGCCGCTGTCGTCCAGCGGTACCACCCGCGCGCCCGGGGCGATGCCGGCGATGCTGCCGACCGGCATGAGGAACACCTTGCTACCGGAAAAGCCCATCACCTCAGCCTCCACCTGCACCGGGTGGTAGCTATCGTCGTTGATCACCAGGCAGCGGCTGCCCACCGCCGCCCGTAGCCCCTCGGCTTCCAGGGTCAGGCCGACCATGCGCAGCAGGCGGCCCTCGACCAGCGGTTGCGCAGGCAACTTCACCGCCCCGGCATAGCTGCCCAGGCGCTTGCCGAAGCTGGTGCGGTCAAGGCGCATCGGGATTATCCAGTTCGATCGACAGGTCCGGCGCAGCCGGGTGCAGGGCCTGGTCGTGGAGCTGGTCGAACAGTTGCGCCACGGCCTTCTCGATTCGCGTTTCCATGGTCGCGTCGATGCGGCTGTGGGCGGTCTCGATACGGCAGCCCCCCGGCAGCAGCGATTCGTCTTCGAGCAGCTTCCAGCGTTCCTCGTGGCGTTCGCGCAGGGCCTTGGCCAGCTCGAAGTCCTGGGGATTGAGGTGGATACGGATATTGTCGGCGCCCATCGGCAGCAGCTTGAGCGCCTCGCGCAGCACGTGGGTGATCTGGCTGGAGTCGCTGCGCAGCTCGCGGCCGATCACCTGCCGGGTCACGTGGGCGACCAGGTGCACCAGGGACTTCTCGATCTGCGTGTCCTGTTCGGCGATGGGCTCAAGCAGGTGGCCCATCAACCGCTCCAGGCTGTCCAGCTTGGCCGCCAGGGCGACCTCGGCCTCCTGGCGCACCTTCAACTGGGTGCTGTGGAAACCTTCGCGCTCACCGGTGGCGAAGCCTTCGTTATAGGCCTCCTGGCGGATGGCCTCGAGCTCCTCGAGGGTCAGCGGCTGGACCTCGTCCAGCGGCACCTCCTCGACTTCGTCCTCGACGACCTCAGGCACAGGTTCCGGCTCAGGTTCGGGCTCCGGCTCCGGATCGAAGCTGGGCAGCGGCCAGACATCGACGCCTTCGAGGTCACGAGCGCGGATCAGGTCGCTGGGATGTTCTTTGGTGGACATGCAAATGCCTGCTGGTGGAATCGGTTTTAGCGGCGCGCGTCAAGCTGCAAGCAAGAGCGGCAGCATGCGATCTGCTTTTTCTTGCCGCTTGAAGCGCGCCGCTTGGCTTAGATCATCTCCTCGGCACCCTTGCCGCCGAGCACGATCTCGCCGGCCTCGGCCATGCGCCGGGCGATGGTGAGGATTTCCTTCTGCGCCGCTTCCACGTCGCTGACCCGCACCGGGCCCTTGGCCTCCAGGTCGTCGCGCAGCAGCTCCGAGGCACGCTTGGACATGTTCTTGAAGATCTTGTCCTTGACTTTTTCGTCGGCGCCCTTGAGCGACACCACCAGCACGTCCGAGGACACCTCGCGCAGCAGCGCCTGGATGCCGCGGTCGTCGACGTCGGCCAGGTTGTTGAAGACGAACATCAGGTCTTCGATCTGCTCCGACAGGTCGTTGTCGATCTCGCGGATCGAGTCCATCAGTTGGCCTTCGACCGAGCTGTCGAGGAAGTTCATGATGTCGGCAGCACGCTTGATACCGCCCAGGGTGGTGCGCGCGGCATTGGAGTTGCCGGAGAACTGCTTCTCGAGGATCTGGTTCAGCTCCTTGAGCGCCGCAGGCTGCACGGTATTGAGCGACGACACGCGCAGGATGATGTCCAGGCGCACCTTGTGGTCGAAGTTGCTCAGCACCTCGCCGGCCTGGTCCGGATCGAGGTAGGCGACCACGATGGCCTGAATCTGCGGGTGCTCGTAGCGGATCACATCGGCCACGGCGCGTGGCTCCATCCACTTGAGGCTGTCCAGGCCGCTGGTGTTGCCACCGAGCAGGATGCGGTCGATCAGGCCGTTGGCCTTGTCCTCGCCGAGGGCCTGGTTGAGCATCTTGCGGATGTAGCCGTCGGAGCCCACGCCCAGGCTGGTCTGGTCGCCGACGATCTCGACGAACTCGCTCATCACCTGCTCGACCTGCTCGCGGTGGACGTTGCCCATCTGCGCCATGGCCACGCCGACCCGCTGCACTTCCTTGGGGCCCATGTGCCGCAACACCTGGGCGGCATCGGTCTCGCCCAGGGAGAGCAGCAGGATCGCCGCCTTGTCGACACGGCTCAGCTTGGCGGTAACGGCTCGGTTGTCACTCATCGGCGTTGATCCACTCTTTCACGACCTGGGCCACGCGGCCCGGATCCTCGGCCACCAGGCCCTTGATTGCGTTCAGCTGCGCCTCGTAGCCCTCGTTCGGGCTCGGCAACAGGATGCTTGTCGGGCCACCCAGGGTGACGCGGTCGTTGGCCAGCTCGCCATCCAGACCCATCATCCCGCCCAGTTCCATGTCGCTGTCGGCAGCGGCCTGCTTGCCACCGCCGGTGATGTTGTTGAGCACCGGCCGCAGCACGCCGAACACCAGCACCAGGATGAACAGCACGCCGAGCACCTGCTTGACGATGTCCCAGAACCACGGCTGCGAGTAGAACGGAATGTCGGCCAGCACCTCGCCCCGGTCGGCGGCGAACGGCACGTTGATCACGGTCACGCTGTCGCCACGGCTGGCGTCGAAGCCCACCGCATCCTGCACCAGGCGGGTGAAGCGTGCCAGGTCCTCGGCGCCCCAGGGCGCGCGGACGGCCTCGCCGGTGGCGGCGTCGAGCTTGACCTGGTCGTCCACCACCACCGCCACCGACAGGCGGGTCAGGCGCCCCTGCTGCTGGCGGGTGTGGCTGATGGAGCGGTCCAGCTCGAAGTTGCGAGTGGTCTGCAGGCGCTTATCGGCCGGATACGGCGCGAGCATCGGCTGGCCGGTGGCCGGGTCCATGATCTGCTGGCCGTTGGCGTCCACCAGCGGCTGGCCAGGCTGCACGGCACCGGCTGCCGGCGCGGCAGCGGTAGCATTTTCCGGCGCGGCGGCGCCGGCCGGCGGCTGGTTGCTCAGGGCGCCTGGCACGCCTTGCGGCGGCTGGCTGCTGGCGCGCTGCTCATTGACCGACTGCTCGCTGCGCAGGGCCGGCTGGTCGGGGTTGAACTGCTCGGAGGTGGACTCCACTGCGCTGAAATCGATGTCGGCGGACACCTCGGCCTTGTAGCGGTCATTGCCCAGCACCGGCTCGAGGATGTTGTGCACGCGCTGGGTGAGCATGCCTTCCATGCGGCGGCTGTAGTCGAACTGCTTGCCGGCCATGGTCAGGGCGGTGTCTTGCAATTGGTCGGAGAGCAGGTTGCCTTTCTGGTCGACCACGGTGACCTGGGACTTGTCCAGCTCGGGCACGCTGGTGGCCACCAGGTTGACGATCGCCATCACCTGGCCGGCTTCCAGGGCGCGGCCGGGATACAGCTCCACCAGCACCGACGCGCTGGGCTTGCGCTCGTCACGCACGAATACCGAGCTCTTGGGGATCGCCAGGTGCACACGTGCGGCCTTGACGTTGTTCAGGCTGGCGACGGTGCGGGCCAGTTCACCCTCCAGACCACGACGATAGCGGGTGGCTTCCATGAACTGGCTGGTGCCCAAGCCCTGGTCCTTGTCGAGGATCTCGAAACCGACATTGCCATCGCTCGGCGCCACGCCGGCGGCGGCCAGTTTCAGGCGCGCACGGGAAAGATCGTCGGCCTTGACCAGCAGCGCGCCGGAGTTGGGTTCGACGCGGTAGCCGATGTCAGCGGCCGACAAGGTCTCCATGACCTGCTTGGTGTCCATGCCCGCGAGGCTGCCGTACAGCGGCCGGTAGTCCGGCTGCTGCGACCAGAGCACCACGGCGAAGCCGATCGCCACGCTCGCCGCCAGGCCGACCAACAGGCCGACCTGCCGCAGCATGGGCATCTGCGAGATGTTTTCCAGGAACGCCATGCCGAACAGCGGCGGCTTGGCCGCTGGCGGGCCGCTCTTGGCGGGGGCGTTATCGACGACTGCTTCGGCCATGGCTCACTCTGTCCTCAAACCGGCATCTGCATGATGTCCTGGTACGCCTGGACCAGCTTGTTGCGCACCTGGGTCAGGGCCTGGAACGACACGGAAGCCTTCTGCGAAGCGATCATCACGTCGGTCAGGTCGACACCGCTCTTGCCGATCTCGAAGGCGTTGGCCAGTTGGTTGGAGGCCTGCTGGGTGTCATGCACCTTGTTGATGGCCTGGCCGAGCATGTCGGCGAAGCTGCTCTGCCCTGGCGCCAGCTCGGGGGCGGCAGAGGCCTTGGGCAGGGACATGGCATCGGCCTGCATGGCGCGCATGTCCAACATCAGACGATTGAATTCAACACCTTGGTTCATGAACTTCTCTCTCCGGCGGCCGCATTTTTTTGACGCTCATGCGGCGAATGCCTGGGTAAAGCAACAAGAGTGCCAGCCTGGGCTGGATTCGAGCGGCGAGCTTCAAGCGGCAAGCAAGAGCGGGCGTGCGCCGGACTGCTGTTGCTTGTAGCTGATAGCTCGTTGTCGCTTCAGCCGAACAGGCTGGCTTCGACGTCCAGGCCGGCATCGCGCATCTGGGCCAGCTTGTAGCGCAGGGTGCGCGGGCTGATGCCCAGGCGTTCGGCGGCTTCCTTGCGGCGGCCGCGCTCGGCGCGCAGGGTGTCGATGATCATCTGGAATTCGTGGCGGCGCATGTCGTCGCCCAGGGCGCCGACTTGCTGCGCCTCGACCGCCTGTGGCGTGACGGCCATTGGCGCGGGGGCCGACAAGGCAACGGCACCGCCCAGACAGAAATCCGCCGCTTCGATCACCCCGCCCTGCTGCAGGATCAGCGCCCGTTGCAGGGCGTTGTCGAGCTCGCGCACGTTGCCCGGCCAGGCATGGCTTACCAGGCATGCGCGGGCGTCGGCAGACAGGCGCACTGGCGCGTGCTTCATCTTCGCCACATGGCGCGCCAGCAGGCGCTCGGCCAGCGGCAGGATATCGGCGCTGCGTTCGCGCAGCGGGCGCCAGGCCAGGGGGAAGACCGACAGGCGATAGTACAGGTCTTCGCGGAAACGCCCGGCCGCCACTTCGCCCGCCAGGTCGCGGTTGGTAGTGGCCAGCACGCGGATGTCCAGGGCGATCGGCTTGCGCCCGCCGACCCGCTCCACTTCCCGTTCCTGCAGCACGCGCAGGAGCTTGGCCTGCAGGCCAAGGGGCATCTCGGAGATCTCGTCGAGCAGCAGGGTGCCACCGTCGGCCTGCTCGAACTTGCCTTCCTGGGCGGCGATGGCGCCAGTGAAGGCGCCCTTCTCGTGGCCGAACAGCGTGGCTTCGAGCATGTTGTCGGGGATCGCCGCGCAGTTGATCGCCACGAAAGGCTGCGCTGCCCGTGGCGACTGCTGGTGGATGTAGCGTGCCAGAACTTCCTTGCCGGTGCCAGACTCACCGGAGATGAGCACGGTCGAGTCGCTGCGTGCCACCCGCGCCGCCAGCTCGAGCAATTGCCGGCTGGCCGGCTCGCAAGCCACCGGCCCCTCCTCGTCGGCACCGCCCATGCGCCCAGCGGCATGCCGCTCCACCAGGCTGAGCAGGGCCTTGGGCTCGAACGGCTTGACCAAATAATCGACGGCGCCCTGGCGCATGGCCTCCACGGCACGTTCCACCGCCGCATGGGCGGTCATCAGCAGCACCGGCAACTGCGGGTGATGGCGGCGCAATTGGGCCAGCAACTGGTGGCCGTCCATCCCCGGCATGTTCACATCGCTGACCACCAGGCTGAAGGACTCGCCAGCCACCGCTTCGAGCGCCGCCTCGGCGCTGCCCACGGCGTGGTAGGAGAAACCACCGATCTCCAGGGTATCGGCCAGGGCCTGACGCAGGACGCGATCGTCTTCGACCAGCAACACCTTGATGGCCATCACACGCCCCCCGCCCGATCAGCGCCGATCAACGGCAGCTCCACCCGCACGCAGGTGCCACGACCCACCTTCGAGCGCACCTGCAGACTGCCCTGGTGCGCGCGCACCACAGCCTTGACTACCGCCAGCCCCAGGCCGGTGCCGGTGGCCTTGGTGGTCAGGAACGGCTCGCCCAGGCGCGCCAGCAATTCGGCGTCGATGCCGCAGCCGGCATCGCTGACGCACAGGTGCAGCGACTGCTCCCGGCGGTACAGGTGCACCTTGAGCCGCGCCGCCCCCTGGCTGGCCTGCAGGGCATTCTCGATCAGGTTGAGCAAGGCACCCACCAGGGTGTCGCGGTTGCACAGCAACTCGCCCAGGTGACTGTCGCACTGCCAACGCACCGCATGCCCCTGGACATGGGCCTGGGCCGCTTGCTGCAGGGCCTGGAACAATGCCTTCGGGCTCACCCGGTCGCCCAGCGGCAGCTCGCCACGGGCGAACACCAGCATGTCGCGGACCTGGTGCTCCAGCTCGTGCAGGCGCTCCTTGAGGTTGCCGGCGAACCGTTGGCGGGTTTCCTTCGGCAGGTCGTTTTCGCTATCGGCCAGGTGGCTGGCGTAGAGCATGGCCGCCGACAAGGGGGTACGGATCTGGTGGGCCAGGGAGGCGACCATGCGCCCCAGGGACGACAGGCGCTCGTGGCGCGCCAGCTGGTCTTGCAGGCGGCGGGTTTCGGTCAGGTCGTTGAGCAGCACCAGTTGCCCGGGCTCGGCGTCCAGCGAGCGCGTGGCGATGGACAGGCGTCGGCCGTCGCGCAGGGACACTTCGTGGCCATCGTCCTTGCGCGGGGCGAAGCTGCGGGCGATCACCTGGCGCCACAGTTCGCCGACCAAGGGTTCGCCAAGCAGCTCGCACGCGGCGGGGTTGGCTTCGCGCACATAGCCTTGGCCATCGATCACGGTCACGCCGCCTGGAAGCAGGTCCAGCAGGTTCTGCAGGCGGTTGGCCAGGCGTTCCTTCTCGCCCAGCTCGGCCATGCGCTGGGCGCTGACCACCGCCAGCTCGCCCTTGAGCTCGCTGACCCGCGCCTCGAGCATGCTGTAGGACGCGTTGAGCTGGCTGGACACCTGGTTGAACAGGGCGAACGCCTGCTCGAGGCCCTGTCGGCTTTCCTGCTCGACCAGGGTTCGGCCCTGCGGATCGGGGATTCGGGAAATGTGGGCGGCCTGGGGCATCGTGCTTTCTCGCGTGGCTGACCGTCATAAAACCGGTATGGTGCCAGCGGTGTAGCAATAGCCGTGCCGGGTGGGGGAGCGGGGGAACTTTCGGCTGACGGAGGAGCATGGATGTGTGGGCTGCTTTACCAATTACGCCTCTGACGGCCTCGGGGCAACACCGAACCCTGAGCGGGCTTGTCCGCGAATAGGCCACCTCATTCCACTGGCAGAGCTGTGCAATCCCTGGCACTACATTATTGGGATGGTGTGAATATCCATTCGCGGCGGCGATGCCACTGGCGCTTTTCGCCTTTACGGCGACCTACTTTTGCTCGCGGGCAAAAGTAGGCATGGACCTGTCCCGTGACCGCCGGCGCCCACTAACCAGACGGAGTTAGGGATGTGTGGCGCCGCTGGGACCCCGACCGGGCCGCCAAAAACCCCCGCCGCCACCAAACCCCCCCAACCGCGCCCCCCCGGGGACCCCCCCC